>JBILKT010000178.1:0-3634 GCA_044376545.1 Alphaproteobacteria bacterium | reverse complement strand
TGAGGGAACACGTTTCAAGGTCTATGACTACGGAACGCAAACCCTTTTTTTAAATGATTTTCCCGCGGCGTATTATGCCACTACAAAGGATGGAAAATCTGTTGGAGTCCTCTTCGGAGGTACTTTTTATTGCTACATCCAAGGTTGGTTTCGCAAATCACTTAAGACTCTACCGCAGGATCAAGCGATACAAATTACTGACGAAGAATTTTATAAGTCCTATCATAACCGGACTATTAAAAATCTTGCCGTTATCAACTTACGAGACAGTCTTCCCTCGGAAGCCGCTCAAAAAGTAGCCGACCGCCTGAATCAGGAATCTGGCTGGTAGTTGGAGAAGCTCCCATACTTTATATCACCCTTTATAGCACCCCCCCACAAGGGGGTGTTTTTTTTACCCTTTCTTAACATATACCGCTCGCACCTGAAGATTATCCAAAATCTTGCGAGCGGTATACTGCCTCCCGCCTCTCAACGCCCGCCTTTTATAATCTAACCACTTTCTGCTCCCCCTTCACCACCCCAATGCCGTTCAACTGTTTCGCGATTGTCAGCAAGGCTTCCGTATAAATTTTCCGCAGGGTCACGTGGCTTCGACCATCGATATCTTCCAAGCGTCGCCACGGAATGTTGCAGGCGCGTGCCCACACAATCCGCCGTTGCTCCATGTTTAAGGAAAGCAACCACACGAGGGCTTCATCCATCCGGTCAATTGCATCGGGCAACGCGGGGAGGCGATTGCGCGCAAACTGTTCTCCCATAAACAGTTCCGCGCTCGAGCGCACCACTTCTGGCCAATACGTCAGCCTACTTTTCAGGTGCACTTTGGGCAGGCGTTTCAAGGTCTCAGCGGCTTCAATCAGGGCTTCTTCCACCCGTTCGGGCAGCCACAGGGTAATCGAACGAAAACTACGCATAATCATTCTCCCTAGCGTAATAAATAATTGAAGGTCATCGCAGGGGCGCTATCTTTATAGATTGGCGCAACACACGGATACGACAGCGGTCTGCCGCCCATTTTCTTGATATAGACGTTGGCAGCCACCACCAGCGCCCGCAAATCAGCGAATTTTCCATCCAATAGATAGGTGTCTTCATCCAGAATACATAACCGTAAGCCGAGTACGGCTTTTACCTGTTCGAGCAGCGGGATAAGCGGTTTGGTAGTGCGGGCTTGGTGTGTTTCTTCTGCAAAAAAATCAAGGGATTGGCGGGATAAAACGGGGGCGGATTGTAAAAACCGTTCCGTATCGTTGTTTAAACATGCAACCATGGTGATATCGTCCTCTCTTATGTTTCCATTTTGGATACTTCTTGTTGTGCCCTTCTATGGAACCTTCTTGTTTTCTGCTGTATTACGATGCAAAGCATTAAAAAACACTGTGTGTCGTAACCATTATGATTTTAGTATCCATAATGTATACGTATTTGTCAAGAGGGTAGACAAAATTTTATTGCCGTTCGCCGTATTCACAGGTATGGCTAAGAGATGACAGTTCATCAAAAATTACACCTGCTCCGCCTTCAAAAAAATTTGAGCCTGCAAGCACTTGCAGAAAAAATAGGCACAACAAAATCACAGATTGATAAGCTGGAAAAGGGCGACAGGCGGCTCACCATCGAATGGTTGCAAAAGCTGTGCGAGGCACTGGATGTCACACCCGCCACGCTGTTCGAGGGGGAAGAGGAGTATGATACGGCAACACTGATGCTGCAAAATCCCCCCTATCCGCAGCTTGCCAGTGCCCCCTATCTTGCGAGCATCGCTGAGCCGCCACCCTCTTTTCCCACAACCCCGCCAGCACGCGGCGGGGGCAGCTATCCCCTGTTGCCTGTGTATGGGCAGATGGATGCCTTGAGCGATGAGTTGCGTAATTTTTCTAAGCCTACCAGCCACACGCCCGCACCGCCCGCCTTGGCATCCTCTGCGAAGGCATTCGCGCTCTATGTGGTGGATAGCAGCATGGAGCCTCGATTTTCTGTGGGCGACATGGTGTTCGTCAACCCTGAAAAACCCCTCACCCCCCATTGCTATGTGTTGATTATCCGCGATAATGATGTAGGGGTAATTCGCCAGTTCTTGCATAAAAAGAACGGCGTCGTGTGGTATCGCAGTTTAGTTGAAACAGCCGAAAACAGCATTCCGTTTAGTGGAATTAAAAACATTTATCGCATTGTTGGCAGCTACGAGGGCGGATTTTGATACAAAACCAACTAGCCGCACTTTTATATAGTGACAAGCCGCACAAATCAAGATTTTTCTTCCAAAAAAACAGTGATAAATCTGTAAAAAGTGGTTTACTTTCTTTTGGAATATGTCAATATAGATTATAGGCGTATAGAATATACGTACGTCGCGTTATGAGGACAACGTCAACATGGCTCTTCCCAGCGTACAACAACTGCTTGATGATCTTAGAAATGAAAGTCCTGCGCATCAAGAGCTTGCGCTGGCTTTTAGAGATTCATTCAAAACGCAAATGCTGCTTGCAGGCGGAGATGGTTTTTTAGATTTTTTGCGCGAATTAGATCCTAGTCGTGTTGACTTTAATGATCCGACATTGAAATTCTCAGGGTTCATTGATAGACCAGATATCCTCAAAGCACGCTATGAGCATCTTGTTGGATCTCTCAAGATGATAAAAGAGCTTACGCCTGAGCAGGCAGAGCGTGTGAAGCACGGTGTAGATATCAGCAGCGGATTCTTCTCAAATTCACAAAATCAGTCGCGCTTTGCGACATACAGAAAATATAACGATGTTGGGTCGCTCAAGCTTGTCGAATCTGAGACGCACGCTCTTAAGATGGAGAGCAGCAATCTTCAGGATATTTTCCGACCTTTGAACCCCTTTAAAGATAACAACGCCGTTAGAAAGATTCCCATCATTGGATGGTTCGCAAAAAACTTCAACCACATGTTGGTTGCTACTAACCATGGGTATCTGAAGATTGATCGCTGGCTGGCGCATAGGTTTGGTTTTTCTCCTCTTGTAACTCCACGCGGCATAATCAATTTCGTTAAGGGAAGGGTGTTATCTGGATCTGATGATTACAAGGCAAGAGAGGCTGGCGCTGAATCTGCGCAAGCATCACGGCAGCAGCGCCTTGAAATGATGGTGCTAGATGATAAAATTCGTAGCGAATGTTTTGATAATATGCGCAGGAAAGAAACAACGCTCTACGTAAGATTGATGGGGCATTTAGGGCTTTACTGTCATAGCTATCAAAATCTTCGTGTTGATGCGGTTCGCAAAACAGATGCTGAATTTCAAGCATTATGGAATGAGGTCTCTTCTCATTTAAAGGTTGGATACAGTACACAGCAAGCGCGTGTTTGGGCAGACTCTTCTGAAAATGGTCTCGTAAATGATCTCCTCAATCAATCTAGTCTCAATCGGGATGCTTTTAAGTCCTATGTTGAAACAGATAAGTTTTTCGATCCAGTAACAAACAACGCGGTAATTGATCTCTATAAGCTTTTTGGTGATATGTGGGGTGATGCTTCGGCAGAAAAAACTAAGGAACTTGTGAGCTTTTGCCAAGCTGTGAAAGAGCGCCATGGTGCGCTCTCTAGCAATATCATGCTTTATGCGGTTGGTTTAAAACTTAACACAATGGCGGTTGCCAACAATAT
>JBILKT010000050.1:0-9487 GCA_044376545.1 Alphaproteobacteria bacterium | reverse complement strand
TCGTTTCTGCAAAGCGTACAAATTTTGCGCAACACAAAGCCTTCCGCAGTCGTGGGGTTTGGGGGGTATCCCGCTTTCCCTGCCGCCCTTGCTGCATGGATATTAGGCATTCCTGTTATTCTCCATGAGCAAAATGCGGTGGTGGGGCGAAGCAATCGCTGGCTGCTAAAAATCGCCGCAAAAATTGCCTTAACCTACGAAAAACCCCGCTTTTTAACCGCCTCTGCAGAAAAAAAATCCATTGTGATTGGCAACCCTGTACGTGCCATCTTTCACAAAATCTCCTATACGCCGCCCACAGACAGCGTCCATTTACTGGTGTTAGGCGGTAGCCAAGGGGCGAGTATTTTCAGCCATGTCATCCCTGAGGCACTGGGGTTGCTCCCGCAATATCTTCTGCAAAAAATCCATATCACCCAACAAGCGCGTCCAGAAGATATTATCGCTACCCAACAAAAATACGCTGAAATCGGCATTAAGGCTACTGTTTCCGCCTTTTTTGACAATGTGCCTGATTTATTAGCTGCCGCCCATCTTGTCATCGCGCGGTCTGGTGCCTCCACCTGCGCTGAGATCATGGCAGTCGGGCGCCCAAGCATCCTTGTCCCCTATCTTCACGCCAAAGACGATCATCAAACCGCCAATGCCATCCATTTGGTGCGAAAAAACGCCGCATGGATGCTTGCCCAAACCGATTTTACCGCACAATCGCTTGCAGAATTACTCGCAATGTTGCTAGAAGATGCAGATATTCTCACCCGTGCTGCCACCAACGCAGCACAGGCTGCCCCAGAGCAGGCAGCAGAGAAACTCGCCACCCTTGCCCTAGGTTTATAAATGCACACCTCTATCCCTCTTGAAATCGGCATCCTGCATTTCGTGGGCATCGGCGGTATTGGCATGAGCGGTATTGCCGAAATTCTACATAATTTAGGCTATGCAGTCCAAGGAAGTGATGTGTCAGAAAGCAGCAATGTGGCACGCCTCAGGAAGTTGGGGATAAATGTCTTTATCGGGCATAAGCCTGAAAACCTTGAAAATGCGCATGTGTTGGTAGTGTCAAGCGCGATTAAGTCTGATAATCCAGAACTGCTGGCTGCACGCAGTCAACGCCTGCCTGTGGTGAAGCGCGCCGAAATGCTGGCAGAATTAGTGCGCCTCAAATGGTCGATTGCGATTGCGGGCACCCATGGCAAGACCACCACCACCACGCTTATCGCGCAAATTTTGGAGACCGCTAAACTTGACCCCACGGTTATTAATGGTGGCATTATTAATGCCTATGGCACCAACACCCGCCTTGGCGCAGGCGATTGGATGGTGGTCGAAGCCGATGAATCGGACGGCACGTTCCTTAAATTGGGCGCAACTATTGCTGTTGTCACCAATATTGATCCTGAACATCTTGACCATTACGGCGATTTTGAAACACTGAAGGCGGCGTTCGTCAGTTTCATTCAGAACCTGCCGTTTTATGGCTATGGTGTGGTGTGTATTGACCATCCAGAGGTGCAAGCCCTCATTCCGAAAATTGCCGACAGACGGCTGATTACCTATGGATTCAGCCCGCAAGCGGATGTGCGCGCCGTTAACCTCCGCAAAACCAATACAGGCACGCTGTTTGATGTGGATGTACAGGGACGCACCTTGCCTGACTTATTTTTACCCATGTTGGGTGAACACAACGTACAAAATGCCTTAAGTGCCATTGCGATAGCGCAACAACTCAAAATTGACGATGAAACGCTGAAACAAGGGCTTGCCAATTTTACAGGCGTAAAACGACGGTTTACGTTGGTGGAGGTGGTTGACGGTGTGACCATCATTGATGACTATGGACATCACCCTGTCGAGATTACCGCCGTGCTGAAAGCCGCACGGGACGCAACCGAGAACAAGGTTATCGCCGTTGTGCAACCCCATCGCTATACTCGTGTGCGGGATTTATGGGAACAATTCTCCACCTGCTTTAATTTGGCGGATAGCGTGGTGTTACTGCCGATTTATGAGGCAGGCGAAACACCCTTAGAAGGCATTACCAGTAATGCCTTGGGCGAGAGCATCCGCGATCATGGACATAAAAACGTGACCGTGCTGGAGAGTGCCGATGCCCTTGCGACTCTTATCAAAAATACGGCCGCAACAGGCGATTATGTGGTGTGTTTAGGCGCAGGGAACATCACCCAGATTGCCCACGCACTGCCCGCACAACTCCAAGCACTGTAAGGTCTGTAATGCTGCTTGACCGCTTGCCCCCTGTTCTCGGTAAATACACCCAAAATGCACCACTGCACAATAAAGTATGGTTTGGCGTGGGTGGCACCGCTGATGTGCTGTTCGAGCCACAGGATATTTCGGATTTGCAACATTTTCTCCGCCATACCCCCGCAGAGATTCCCCTGTTTACGCTGGGATTAGGCTCGAACCTCCTCATTCGCGATGGCGGGATAAGGGGCGTTGTCATCCGCCTTGGCAAAGGATTTCAGGGAATTAGGGTTGAGGATACAATGCTGATTTCGGGAGCAGCCGCTCTTGATAAGGTTGTGGCGCAAACAGCCTATAAACATTCCCTTACAGGGCTTGAATTTCTAAGCGGCATCCCTGGCACCATTGGCGGGGCAGTCAAAATGAATGCGGGATGTTACGGATGTGAAACAAAAGACACCCTCCTCACTGTTGACGTTGTACACCGCAATGGCAGCCTTGAAACGCTTACAAACAAAGCATCTGGCTTTTCTTATCGTCATAGCAAGGTAGACGATAATACTATAATTGTTTCGGCATCGTTCCAATTAACGCATGACAATAATAATGCGATTGCGGAACGATTGCAAAAAATCAAGACCGAACGAGAAACAGCGCAACCCAGCAAGGTTCGCACAGGCGGGAGCACGTTTACAAACCCTGTGGGACACAAAGCATGGGAACTTATTGATGCGGCTGGCTGCAGAGGCTTGACGCGTGGCGACGCACAAATCTCCGAAAAACACTGTAATTTTCTGCTTAATTTGGGCAATGCCACGGCAGCAGACATCGAAATGCTTGGAGAAGAGGTACGAAATCGTGTACAAGAGCAAACAGGCGTTGCCCTCGAATGGGAAATTAGACGCGTGGGGCAGTCGCAATAAGATGTCGGGGCAATCGCATTAGAAAATTTATTTCTTTAAAAACAATACGTTGCGCGATAGGTCTTAATGTTGCAATTCTGAAAAAACCATTATTTTTCAATGAGTTATTTTTTCTAATGCAATCGCCCTGAATAAGATGTACTTTTGTATGTACAATTTCTCCTAGGAGTGATACAATGATTTTCGAATGGGATCGCGAGAAAGATGAACGCAATCAACAGACACGTGATGTCTCTTTTGCGCTGGCAGCAGAAGTGTTTGACGATGCGTATCGCCTAACTTTTGAAGACGTACGCTATGCCTATGGGGAACAACGTTTTATCACTTTTGGGCATATTGCAAGGCGTTTGTTCTGTGTCGTCTATACGATGCGCGATGAAACCATCCGCATTATCTCTGCCCGCAAAGCCAATAAAAAGGAACTAAACCGCTATGTTAGTCACTTATTACAGAGATCCGAATAAACCGTATACACCCACTCCAGCAGAACTCGCCGCGCTTGATGCTGCCGCAGAACGGGGTGAGAATGACCCCAACAGTGGCTATTACGATGATTGCCCCGAGTTGGATGAGGCGTTTTTCCGCACCGCTAAGCGCGTTTACCCCCAAGCGTTCGGCAAAACCCGCGTTACGGTGCGCCTTGATACCGATGTCTTGTTATGGCTGAAAAGCCATGGTACGCGCTATCAAACACGTCTCAATACCCTGTTACGCCTTGCCATGCAGGCGGATAAAAATATGCTTGCTGAAAAGAACAAGTAGCAAAACCTCGCGAGACCATGTTAAAAAACCTCTGTTCTAAGATCTTGTCCCGAAACTACCGTGCAAGTTTAAAATTTATCTTTTTGGCTGCAAAATACCCCCAAAATAGGGAAAATACCCCAGTATATCCCCCTATTTTGGAGTGATGACAATTCCACCTAATACCAATTCACTTTAAAAACTAAAGGAACTGGGCCCCTGCCTCCCGCTGCGCAAGCGCCTGCGCGGCGAGTCGCAGGGGATTCGGTCGGGATGATTGCTCACTCAAGGAGAATCCCCTGCGAAGGCAGGGGCCCAGAAAGTTTTAGAAACTTAAGCGGATTGGTATAGTTTCGGGACAAGCTCTAAAAGAGGGTGGACCTACTGTGCTCAATAACAAAAAAATCGCCGTCTTACGCGGGGGCTGGTCTGCCGAACGCGCTGTATCCCTTGTGAGTGGACGGGCAGTGCTGGAGGAGCTCAATGCAGCGGGCTATAAAACCCGCGATGTGATTGTGGAACACGATGCCGCTGCCTTGCTTGCTGCGCTTACCCCCAAGCCCGATATTATTTTTAATGCGCTGCATGGCAATGGCGGCGAAGATGGTGTAATTCAAGGATTTCTAGAGATTCTCGGCGTGCCCTATACCCATTCAGGGGTTGCGGCCTCTGCCATGGCGATGAATAAGGCTCTGACGAAAGATATTGTCCAGCAACACGGCGTGTATTGCGCAAAAAGCGTGGTTGTCACCGCAACACCTGCGGAGATTCTGCAAAATCCCCCGCTACCCTATCCGTTTGTGATAAAGCCTGTGAGCGATGGCTCGAGTGTCGATGTCTTTATCATCCACAATAAACAGAGCTACCATAACAGCAGCGCACTTTCCGACCAGCAACAACAGCGCGTGTATCTTGTAGAAGCCTACATTGCAGGGCGCGAACTCACCGTGCCTGTGTTAGGGGGTCGCCCGCTTACTGTCATTGAAATTACGCCGCAACAGGGCTTTTACGACTATACGTCTAAATATGATGCCAAACAACACGCGGATTTCACCCTGCCCGCCCCTATTCCTAGAGATGTGTATTCAACAGCCCAATACTTCGCTGTTCTTGCGCACAACGCCTTGGGTTGTAAGGGTGTGAGCCGTTCTGATTTTCGCTATAATCCTGATGCCCCCTTAGGCGAGCAACTCGTCTTTTTAGAAATTAACACACAACCGGGGATGACGGCGTTATCCCTCACCCCCACCAGTGCACAATATGAAGGCATTTCCTTTTTAGAATTGATTGAAACATTGCTGAAGGATGCGCTAACCCGATGAAAGCAGCCGTCCAGCAAAAACCCTATCCTGCCAGACCTGCGCGTAAAAAGAAAAAAATGCGCCGCAAGGGACATGCCTTGTCTTGGCTTACGCCCCGTTTACTCAAAAGACTTATCTTTTTTTCCGTTATTTTTGGCTGTTTGGCTTGGCTATTCAATGATAGTGGCGCAGCACGCCTCAAAGAAGGCTTTTATAAATTCACGGCAAAACATAGCCTTGCAATCGCAGACATCCAGATGGAAGGACGCTATCGCACATCAGCCGAAGATATCCTCGACATCTTAGGCGTAAAAATCGGGGATTCGCTCTTTCAGTTTGACGGCAAAAACGCCCGCGCTAAAATTCTTGAACTGCCATGGGTGAATGATGTTCTCATACAACGGCAATTTCCCAATCGCATTCATATTGTTATCAATGAGCGCGTTCCCCTTGCAATCTGGCAAAACCAAGGAAATTTCTTTGTTATTGATAAAATGGGAAAAAAAATTGAGAAAATCAACGCGAGCGATTTTGCCGAATTTTTGATTATCGTGGGAGATAATGCCCCTCAACAAGCCTTAACCCTCATGACGCTCCTTGCGCAATATCCAGAGATACGAAAAAGCGTTGTTTCTGCCTCTTGGATTGGCAACAGACGCTGGAACGTATATCTAAATAATGGCGTTGAAGTCCGTTTGCCTGACGATGATCCTCTTAAAGCCCTTAAAATACTTGAACAAGCTGAAAAACAATATGGTTTGTTGCAAAAAAATATTGTGCGGATTGATTTACGCATGCCTGATCGTATGATAGTAAAGCCTAAGAGCTTGTCCCGAAACTAACGCACAAGTTTAAAATTGATCTTTTTGGCTGCAAAATCACTCCAAAATAGGGAAAATACCCCAGTATATCCCGCTATTTTGGGGGGATTTTTCGCGCAAAAATCTCAACTTTCTCCTTGCACGTTAGTTTCGGGACAAGCTCTAAGAATGAAGCGTCTGCTGAACAGTCAACCACACCCGCCCCATAAACATGGCAAAACAAAAAAACAACATTGTGACTGCTCTCGACATTGGGGGCTCAAAAATCTGCTGTTTTATTGCAGAAAGCACCCCTCTGGGTATGTTGGAAATCTTAGGCGTGGGATATTGCAGTGCAGGGGGGATAAAAAGCGGCCTCATTGTTGACATGGAAGCCGCGGAACATGCCATTGCTAGCGCGGTGCAAATGGCAGAAGAAGAAGCGGGCATTCGTGTTGATACGGCTTACGTTAGCCTGTGTGGTGGCGCACCAACCTCTGAAACACATGCCGTAGCACTGCCTATTGGCGGCACAGAGATTGTTGGCGGCGATATCCGCAAACTTCTCGGCTCCGCAAAACCAAAACAGCGTGAAAACCGCACCGTTATTCATAAAATCCCTCTCGGCTATCAACTTGACACAACCCCCGATATTGAGGATCCTCGGGGAATGTATGGACAACAGCTCTCTACGCTTGTGCATATGGTCACTGCAGAATCGGCGATTTTACGCACACTTAGTCTTTGTGTAAAACGCTGCCATATCTCAGTAAAAGCCTTTGTTGCAGCCCCTTATGCCTCTGCTCTCGCCTGCCTTACAGAGGATGAAATGCAACGCGGCAGTATTCTTCTCGATTTAGGCAGTCACACCACCTCCCTTGCATTATTTCATGGCGGCAGAGCACAACACATCGGCATGCTGCCCCTTGGCGGGTATCATATTACCAAAGATCTTGCACACGGGCTGTCTACCAGCAATCATGATGCAGAACGGCTCAAAACATTGCACGGTTCCGCATCCGCACGCGCCGTGACGGATAAAGAACTCGTTGATGTTCCTGTAATGGGAGAGTTGGATCAAGTTATCATTCAAGCCGTGCCAAAAGGCAAAATCGCCCGTATTATTCAGCCGCGTGCAGAAGAAATTTTTGAAATGGTTCGTGAACACTTAGAAAGTATTGGCATGGAGATACCAACCGACCACGCAATTATTCTCACAGGCGGCGGAAGCCTTCTGCCTGCTATTCGCGATATCGCCATCCCCTTATTAGGGAAAAAAATTCGCCTTGCCAAACCCAATGATTTTTTAGGCAATCTCCCATTAGATTATCATTCCTCTGTATTTGCAACAACAGCGGGGTTACTGCGTTACAGCCAACTTCCGCTCATCTGGGTTCCTGCACACGACCAATATTTACGCCAAGAAGGTGAAGGTTGGTGGCGCAGTGCTGTAAATTGGGTTAAAGATAATTTTTGAGACTTGGAAGGGCTCTGTGGGCAATCAAAGGGCACTTCTATACCCATCGCAACTGAAGAAGTTGCGATGAAACGCTCAAGCGCCGCCCGGGCTTTACCGCTCGCAAGATCTTTTTGCAAATCTTCAGGTGCGAGCGGTATAAAAACAGTCTTCATATGCAAATATGCAACAGGTCTACATGCGCACCGTATCCCCCTCCAAAAAAACGTCATTTGCAGAAAGGATTTACTAGAATTATGTAAGTGCCTCTTGAGATTTGTTGTTTTCCGTGCAACTATCACGATGATTTTTTGAGGAGTGTACCATTATGGCCATAAACATCAGCGTTCCACCAAGTGAGTTTGAACTAAAACCCCGCATTACGGTTGTGGGCACAGGGGGTGCGGGTGGTAATGCTGTCAACAACATGATACGCGCTAATCTTGAAGGCGTTGAGTTTGTTATTGCTAACACCGATTCACAAGCATTGAACCAAGCACTTTGCCAAAATCGCATTCAACTCGGCACAAATATTACCCGTGGATTAGGTGCAGGATCACGCCCCGAAATTGGCAGGGCTGCTGCGGAAGAAGCACTTGAAGAGATTATGAACCATCTCCATGGTAGCAACATGGTGTTTGTCACAGCAGGGATGGGCGGTGGCACAGGCACAGGGGCAGCACCCGTTATCGCCCGTGCAGCGCGAGAAGCAGGCATTCTCACCGTGGGGGTTGTTACAAAACCATTCCATTTTGAAGGCGCACACCGCATGCGTCTTGCGGAAAGTGGCTTAGAAGAGCTGCAACAGGTTGTGGACACCTTAATTGTCATACCGAACCAAAACTTGTTCCGTATTGCCACTGAAAAAACCACTTTTGCGGATGCCTTTAAAATGGCAGATGACGTCTTGCACGCAGGCGTACGCGGCATTACCGATTTGATGATTATGCCAGGGCTTATTAACCTTGATTTTGCCGATATTCGCACCGTCATGATGGAAATGGGCAAAGCGATGATGGGCACAGGCGAAGGCGAAGGCGAAGGCCGTGCTGTTGCCGCCGCCGAAGCAGCGATTTCTAATCCGCTGCTTGATGATGTCTCCATGAAAGGCGCAAAAGGTGTGCTCATCAACATTACGGGTGGTTATGATATGACACTGTTTGAGATTGACGAAGCTGCCAACCGTATTCGCGAAGAAGTTGACCCCAACGCCAACATCATTTTTGGCTCTACGTTTGATCAAACTCTTGAAGGAAAAATGCGTCTTTCCATCGTGGCAACGGGGATTGATAACGAAAACATCCAGCGTCAACCCCTTTCTGCCGAAGGCCAGCAAAACCAGTCCCCTTATGGTTTTTATCAGCCACAGCAACGCCGTAATACCCCTGTTTTTGGCGCACCCGTTCGTCCCACATTGCGTCAACCACAACAACTAGCCCAACAGCAATCTCCTCGCCCACAACAATACACAACACCTGTGATGCCGCAACAGGCAGAAATACTAACACAAGATGATATTGACGATGCGCCAACACTCCACACAGAAACACCTATCGTCGTGCATGCTGCCCCGCGCGTCTCTCCTGTTGCGCCATTTATACCGCCGCAACCCGTTGAAGTGACGATAACAGAGCAAGAATTGCCACAACAACAACCTGCTTTTACACCCCCCAAACATACCCGCCCGTCTCTGATTGATCGCATTACAGGCAACAATACTACCCCACAACGCCCCGAGCAAAACACAGCAAAACCGCTTGAAACGGCGGGAGGTCCTGCGGATGAGAATCTTAATATTCCTGCGTTTTTGCGGCGGCAGGGTAATTAGGCACATTGTATACCTTTTGCACAGGAAGAATGTGCAACGTTTCGCTGGGGCGCCGCGCGGGCTTTACCGCTCGCAAGATTTATTTGCAGATCTTCAGGTGCGAGCGGTATAAAGCCGCAGCTACCCTATATTTTTTATTGTTGCGTCTTGTGAACACGTCCCCTCCCCCCCAGGGCAATCGCATTAGGAATTTTATTCCTTTAAAAACAATATGTTGCGCGATAGGCTTTAAT
>JBILKT010000177.1:0-3655 GCA_044376545.1 Alphaproteobacteria bacterium | reverse complement strand
CGACGACGACATAACGTGCTGTAATCAGGACACGTCAACCCGCTCTTCAGTAACCCCAATACGGAATCCACAAAACCCTGTGTCCCCCGCAGCGGCAGCCCAAACACAGACCCTATCGTCAACGCCGCCTCAATCGCTATATCGCTGTAAACTTGCGGATGACCTCGCTTGGCTGTGCTGACCGCGCTCCACCCAGCTTGCGCCTCATCCGACAGCCACACCTCCACAGAATACCTATTCCGCAGCGCCTTATTGTATGCTGACCAATTCTTTACTTTGTATTTTGCCTTCGGCTTTTTATTATCGTTCATGGCACTGCTCGGGTTTTTGTTCTTGTTAAACTCTCCTTAGCAGTGCTCGCACCCTTCCGCTACCACCTATTTGTGCAACAACGCCGCCTTGAAGAGTAGCTAGGCTCTGTTGACAATTAAACACGAGATATTTGCTAGGATTTTTGTGTTTTGGCAAGGAAAAAGGCGCATGTCGCTATGTCGATAGCGACAAGGCTTTTGACACAGCCAAAGCAGAAAAAGACAGCAAAGGTCTCGTGCGGCGATTCTTTGGCGTGCTTTTCTGCCTGAAACACCTTTTGCAGCGTTAAAGCCCTTGCCAATATCTCGATATTGGCAGCGGGCTTTGCCTTGCAGAAGCTGTTTCATACAAAAAATCATCGCCAGTTTAATTGTCAACAGAGCCTAGGGAGTTACAAGAACTCTATTCTGCCGATGTCTGTGGTGGGTGCTGTTGCTGGAACAGCGCCGCAAAATCAATCGGCTGCAACAACAACGGTGCAAAACCACCATTGCGTGTTAAGTCTGCGACAATTTCGCGCATAAATGGAAAAAGTAGGCGTGCGCCTTCAATCAGTAATAGCGGGCGAATATGCTCTTCAGGCACGCCGCGCATACCGAACACGCCCCCGTACGTTAAATCAAGGGCAAACAAGTTATTTTCACCCACTTTGGCTTGTAAATCCACGCGCAGTACCGTTTCAAACACGGCCTCATCAAGGCGTTCCGCACGCACATCAACCCGAATATTCATTTGTGGTTGCAGTTGCTCTTGGAAAGCTTGCGGCACACGGGGGTTTTCAAAGGAACAATCTTTGATGTATTGCGCCAGCACTTCAAATTGCGTTGTGTGCGGCGGGGTATTGTTATTTTGTTCTGGTGCGGGGTTTTTCGGCGTGCGAGCCATGATGTTTCTCTTTCGTGTTTGACAGAAGCAAAGGCAAAGCCTACATTTGAAGTAAGATTAACCTTTTCCTGTGTATCTCCATGCTCGTTATAGACATTTTAATTTTTGCGGCAATCGCTTTCTTCTTCTTTCACCGCTACAAGTCTGTGTTGGGGCAACCCCCTGAACGCGACGTAACACCGCGTCGAGAACACCCAGAACACAAAGACAATGTTATTACGTTGGCGCGTGATAAAATACGCGAAGTGGTGCCTCAGGAAATCACCCCCAACGCCCCCGTTTCTCAAGCGACATTATTTGCGCAAATGCAGCGTATTGACGGAAATTTCTCAGAAAAATCTTTTTTACAGGGCGCAAAAACGGCGTTCTCACTGATAGTAAATGCCTTTGCCACAGGGGACAAAGAGACCTTAAAACCACTGCTCAATAATGAGACCTTCAAAAGCTTTGAGCACGTGATTGATCAGCGTGTCCGCGACAACCACACCGTTGAATTTTCCGTAGAACGCTTGCTGGAGGCAACCATCATCAAACCGACACTCGATAAGTCTCTTGCCACCATCATTGTTGAATTTCTGAGTGAGCAGGTGAGCGTGGTACGTAATGCCGCAGGAGACGTGGTGGAGGGGGATGATGAACGCCTTGTTGACGTGCGCGATCGCTGGACATTCCAACGCGACCTTAAAAATAGCGACCCCACATGGGTGTTAATACGCGCGGAACAGCCCAGTGCTTAGAACTGTTTTAGTAGCCTCTTTATTGACAGCATCCAGCATTGCGCAAGCAGCTCCATTGGAAATGACACCAACAACGTTCAGCAAACTACACGGCTGGACAGCAGAGCATCAAGCACAAGCGCTTGTTTCTTTTAAGAAATCTTGTGGTGTATTGGAAAAGCGTCCACCGCAGAAAATGTTATCAGCAGATTTTCCGCAAGCTCGCACCGTGGGGACATGGCTTCCTGCTTGTGCCGCTGCAAAGCACACACCCGTTAATGACACTGCTGCCAAAACCTTTTTTGAGCGCACATTTGCGCCCTTCTTATTAACGAGCAAGGGATCTCCTACAGCAGAATTCACGGGCTATTTTGTGAGCAGCTTTCACGCTTCGCCTGTGAAAACAGCAGTGTATCGGTATCCTATTCATGGGCTTCCCCCCGCCATCAAAGCAAACCCCGCAAAGAAATATTTCACACGGGGTGAAATTGAACGCGGTGCGCTGAGTAAAACGGTGCCGATTTTATATTGGGCAAAAAATCCTATTGATGTGTTTTTCTTGCATGTCCAAGGCTCTGGTGCTCTCGAAATGCCGCATGGCAAATTGGAATACATTGGGTTTGCAGGGCGCAACAATCAACCGTATTTCCCTATTGGTAAAGAGTTGGTACGGCGCGGCATCCTAACCAAAGAAACGGTGACCATGCAAACCATTCGATCATGGATGGAGCGCAATCCGTCCGAAGCGCACGCCTTAATGAATCTCAACACCTCATATATTTTCTTCAAAAAACAGCCTGCTGATAAAAGCGCAATGGGCGCAATGGGTGTCTCCCTTACCGCAGAACACAGCATTGCGATTGATCCTGCCTATTTACCTTACGGCGTGCCACTCTGGCTGAATGCCACGCCGAATAAGCGGCTGCCGTTTGCACTGAATCGATTGGTAATAACCCAAGATACTGGCAGTGCCATTAAAGGCGCATTACGCGGCGATTTCTTTTGGGGAATTGGCGAAAAGGCTGCTGATTATGCAGGGCGGATGCACAGCCGAGGGACGTTGACGATACTCTTGCCACGATGAGTTTATTATGCGCAAACGCCCTGTAACGCAGGAGGAAAAAGCATTGTGGGAAGCAGTGAATGCGGCGAGTCAGAGATTCCACGCCTCAGCATCAACACCGCTTACAGACACAGCGCCGCCCGCTTCTGTTGTGCTGCCACAAATTCCTGCAAAAAGCTCGCCCCGCAGACATGCTCCTGCAAAGCCACTTGCCGTTGATGATACAACCGTTATGGATAAGCGCAATGCAACGCGCTTGAGGCGCGGCGAATTGCCAATAGAAGGCACGCTTGATCTTCATGGACAAGCGAGCATAACGGCGCATAACAATGTCGTGCAGTTTATTGAGCGTGCATATGCAGCACAAAAACGCTGTTTGTTGGTGATAACGGGGAAAGGCAAGCGTTCTGCGGAAGACGGCGGTATTCTCAAGAAACAGTTGCCACTATGGCTTGCACAAAGCGGCGTTCAAGATAAAATTCTTGCTGTCACGCCCGCGCAACCCAAAGATGGCGGCAGTGGCGCGTTTTATGTGTTGTTAAGGCGACAGCGCTACATACCGCTCGCACCGCAAGATTTGTAGAAAAATCTTGCGAGCTGAAAAGCCCGCGCGGCGCTTGAGTGGTAATTTGAGGAAGTCCTGTTGGGCGTAAAAATATGCACCCTTCAGAAAAATAAT
>JBILKT010000040.1:0-11505 GCA_044376545.1 Alphaproteobacteria bacterium | reverse complement strand
AAGTATTGCTCTTTCTACGAATGCTTTGAGTACTATTAAGGGCGACGGGAGTCTGTTCACAAAAGCAGAGCAGCTGACAGGAACGTTACGTTCCATTGTGGGATTGTTCCCGAAACCGGGGGATACTGCTGAGGACAGTCAAGACTGCGATCAGATAACAGATGAAAATAAAAAAATAAGCTGCCTTAGTAATGCGGGAGCATATACCTTGGCTCTTGCTAACGAGGCAGTAGAGGGGATTTCACCAGAGGAACAACCAACATCGGGAAAAATCAAAAAATCTAAAGAGAAATTTAAGGATAAAACGTTGTCTGGATCGGGAACAAACCAATCGGTGATGACAACTCCAGCAGCAGTGTTTAAAGTTCTGCAGGTAGGATTGGTGGGGGATCGTACAGAAGGGTGGGTTTCTGCCAGAAAGTGTGAATTAGCGAAGGTTGCATATCGGCCAGAAGCAGCGCAAAAATGTGCTCTTAAATGCGCCGCTGCCGCGATTAACTATATTAGTAATAACAGTGCTAAGATGCAGAAATTAGTGGTTGGCGATCCGAAAGCACCGTGTGTTGTTGGGGGACAAACATTGCCTGCGGAATTTTGCACCACGCTTTCCAAAATGACGGCAAATGCTGACAGTGTGCGCGGTGATATTCAAACTCTTAGTGCCATTGAGTTTTATGGCTTAGCGAATGACTTGTCTATGGGAGAAGTGACGACACTGTGTGCTGCCTGTGATGGGATACGGGCGTTGCAAGGCACCCCCACAAAATGTCAATAGGAGCCAGATAACGTGCTGCGTTCCTTAAAAATAGTGTGTCTTGCAGTGGTTTGTTTTGCGGTGATAACGCTGCCGCCGCAGCGTGCCCAGAGTGCGGCGTTGTTTGTTTGCCCAATCTGTTGGGCGCTATCGCTTATTCCGCAGTGTATTTTTCCACCAGGGGAACGGATTATGTTACTGATGAAGTGTCCGCTGATTTGTGGTACACGGGCGATTTGTGAGATTGATATTCCGCGATGGGTTGCTGGTCAAGCAGTGTTGACAAACAATAAAGAGCAACAAAAAATGATTACACAAGACATAGAAAACTTAAAAACACACGCCGCGATATGGGGGGCACGTACGATAAAAATGCTGCCAGCACCGCCTAAGGATCGGTTTGAAGGGCTGAATAATCCTGATGAGGTGCTTGATCCAACCTTCAAGAAAAAAAAGGAGGAACTAGAACGGCTAGGCGCGAACACAGATTCAATAGACCTCACCGATCCCTCTTCGTGTTTCCAGAGTATTGAGGAAGTGTCTAAATCTGAAGGAATTGAGAAGTTTTGCGGGGAAGACAGGACAAGCGAACACTTTAAACAGTGTGTTAATGAGTATGTCATCGGCACGGCGTTGCTGTATGGCTATCATGATCCACAGGGCAGGGGCCCAGCAAAAAGCCAGTATTCCCCTGCAGAAACAACGCGTCGGGATTGGTGTTTAAAGGCGGTGTTGCAACAACAAAGCTTAAACTGTGCGGCAGCCTCCATGACCTATCTTGTGAATATTCCTGCATATGGACAACACCTGCAACAGGTGATGGGGGAGATCATTGAGAATTCTATGAAGCCGTGTATCGCGCCTGATACGCCTGTGAGCGACAAACCAGCCGTTTTACCTGGATGCGTGCGGCAAGATTTGGTGAGTCTTCAGGTCCTGAAACAGGAACGTGCGTATCTAAAACAGACGATGCAAAAAATACAATCGGTGTGTCGCCCTGTTAAAACCTTTGAGACATTATTGCAGCAAGACAGCAATAGATTATATTGATAATTATTGTGACTAATATCACTTTTGTGTTGCAAAATATAAATTTCTCGATATTGTTAGGGTAATACTAATCGACTTTGAGATTAAAAGAACTGGACCCCTTCGCAGGGGATTCGCTCGGGGTGGTTGCTCACTCAAGGAGAATCCCCAGCGACTCGCCGCGCAGCTGCTTGCGCACTGGGAGGCTGGTCCAGAAATCCTTCGGATGACTAAGCGGATTGGTATAAGAATTTTTTAATCATTGCTTGTTATAGACGACACTAACGGAGGCGACCTTTATGAAAAATAAAACAAGGCTTTGGTGTGCGCTAAGTGCCCTGCTGCTTTTGCAAGGATGCGATTTTGTGCGCGGGCGTGAAACCCTGCCTGATCCTGTGGGGATTGGGCGTGATAATGATGATTTGAAACGCAGCCCTTGCGCGTGCATGGAAATCCCCCAAGATTATCAAGCATGGCAAAAATCCTCTTAAAAATTTGAAAGACGAGCGAAATGCATGGCTGAAAATTTTGGGCAAAAACTGAAGGGATATTTTAAACCGATTGCACCGCAAGAGGGCATCGATCCGTTGCTGAAGTCGGCTTCTAATAGTGACCATAAAGACACACTGGGGGCGTATCCTAAAGAGGTGCGGATTCCTGTGCTGGAAGGACGGCGGTATCTGTGGACGACGCGGGTGTTCGCGGTGGCTTTCTACATGAGCATGCTGCTGAACATTGTGTTGGTATTGACGGTTTACACGCTTGTGCCGTTGAAGAAAATTGAGCCGATGCTGGTGACGTTTAACGATAAAAACGAGCAAATTGTTCAAATTGAACCGTTTGTAACAGGCAAGGCGGGTATTCAGCTTTTTACCGAAAAAATGGCGGGCGAATACGTTAAAATTCGGGAAGAAATTATTTTAGATCAGAACGAGCAGCAACGCCGCTGGGTAGAATATTTAAAATATCGTATGCCAGAGCAGGCCTATAACGCGTTTTTGACGACCATTAATCAGCCGTATCAAGAGCTGAAACAAAAAGGCATCAGCCGCAGTGTGGATATTAAATCCACCGTGAGCCGAAGCCAAACTTTTGTAGAAGTGGAGTATGTGACGACCGATACAGACAGGCTGGGTAACGTGCTTTTGCAAGGTAAATGGAAAGCACGGCTACAGGTTAATTACGTTCCGCGTAATGTTGTGTTGGCAGAACAATATTTTAACCCTTTAGGCTTTACAGTGTTGGACTATAGCATTGCCCAAAATTAAAGTGCCCTAATGTCGATAAACGAGCGATACATTTATGAAAAACATCTTATTATCTAAGAAAATTACAGTCTCTCTCGCGGTGAGCGCACTCGTGTTGTGCAGCATGATGCCGCAAACAAGCATAGCGCAAATTCGCCCTCCACTGGGCAATCCTACAGCGGCAGGTGCAGGCGGGTTTAGTGCCGCGCCTGTGCCAAATTTTAATGATCCCGCACAACAATTTTCGTCGCCTTCTGCAGGGCCTAGTCCGCTTGCAGCACGCACCGAGCAAGATATTAATAGTCAGGCTTCGGGACAATTCCCGACGATGACGCGGAGTTCAACACTGCCTGTGGGGGCGCTGCAAAAAAAATGGGATAGCCCGATTGCCTCAACAGGACAGACAGCTCCCGGTATTATGCGTTTCGTGTGGCGGCCTGATTTTGTGATGCCGATTCGTACCCGCGAATTTATGACCACAACCATTGAGTTGCCCGCATGGGAAAACGTGGAGCGGATTATTTTGGGCGACACGCTCGTGTTTGAAGCAACACGCGTGAAGCAGAATATTTTGGTGGTGCGCCCCAGCCATTCTGGTGCAGATACCAACATGACGATTATCGGGACATCAGGGAATATTTACAACTTCTATGTGCGGTCTGAAGGGTGGAATTCCACTCAAATTACAGACTTTACCGTGTATGTTGCCGCAGGCAGCGCGGCACAAAATCCGTTGGCGGGTTCCATTCAGCAAAACAATCCTGCCCCTGCAGAGGCGGCGACAGCACCTAATGCTTCCTCTGGCGCCTCTAATCCAAGCAATATCATCACGCCGCCTGACTACATTCGCAAAATTGCGTTCAGTCCCGAAAACTTACGTTTTGATTTGAAAATTTTTGCGCCCACTCCTGAGGACATTGAAATCGCCCCCTTGCGTGTGTTTACGGATGGTATTTGGACGTATTTTGATTACGGCGAGAAGTCTGACACCGTACGAAGACCCGTTGTTGCGCGTGTCGTGGATGGGGTGGACACGATGGTAAATACCCGTACTGCAGGCCCCACAGGCAACATAATTATCGCGGAAGCTGTCGGCAACTTTACGTTGCGGAATGGCGCACGGGTGGTGTGTGTATACTCTTCTAATCCAGTGGGTGTGACAGGCAACAAAATCAAAAACGATGATGATTTGTATTTGTTTGAGGACAAACCCAAAGGATCTATTGCGCCGTCGTTACCCTCACAGATTGGTGCCCCCACAAATTTGAGGGGGAATGGCGCCTCTGTTGCGGTGCAAGAGCCACCCGTTTCTCGTTAAACTTAGGACTTACGCAGTGTTTGCACCATGACACGTTTGCATAAAATCACGGGCAGTTCTAAAAAACTCTTTTCTAGGGCGATTGGCGTTGTCAAGCCTCGCTTCAAAAGCCGCACGTACCCTTATGTACGCTTACGTTTCCTCAGCAAGCCTTTCCTAGCCACTCATCCCGATAAAAGGGTTTTTAGAGGTGCCCTAACCACAATCTCTCTTTGTTTCACCTTGCTGGCGATAGCAGGATGCAAAAGCGTTCCGACGACGGTGGATAAAACAGCGGCGACAACGGCAACATCGATAAAAAAAACTGCCAATTCATTTGTGGACAGAAAAATATTTTTGCCCCCGATTGCGGAACGGGCAAGTTTGGCAACGAAGAACTTTTTTGACCTACAGCCTGCGTATGCATCTGAAGCGTTACCCCAAACGGCAATTCCGCCTGTGGTGCTAAAAGATACGTATTTGTCGGATGCGCTGTTGCAGTTGATGCAAAATGTGCCGTATCGGTTGTATATTGCTGATACCGTACAAGACACAAAACTTTCCGCCGTTGCGCTGCCAAGAGATTTTAAAAGTGCCTTGCAACAGCTGAGTGTGATGGGAAATTTTGTTTATCGTCTCAACAAAAATGTTCTGCAAATTGATAGCGTGGAAAGCTATAACGTGGTGTTGCCCCCATTGGGGTATATTAATAATGGGGGGTATATAAACGGTACTGCATCTGCAAAACGGATGAGTGTGGCCGCAGCGAAAGAGCCCTATGAAACTATTTTGAATAATTTGGAGAGCTTAGGCGCAAAGAATATCACATTTGATGCGAGCAGTCGGGTTGTGTCGTTGGAATTATCGCGCACGAGTCTCGCAGGCGTAAGCGGGTATTTGCAGCAAATCAAAAACGAAAAAATGGTTGTTGCCTATCAAGTAACACTCTGGCGATTTGATATATCCCCTAAAAAACCATTGGATTGGCGCTTGATGGGCTTGACAAAAATTGCCCACGATACCAACTCAGGGGCAGGTATTTATCAAGGTGCGGTTGCCAATGAAGATTTTCGGAGCGTGTTTGCCCCCTATGGACTTAGCGTTACAAAAGTGGAAAGCGCGGTGATTACAACGTTGAGTGGCACGCCGCTCACGTTCTCACTGGGGGATGTGCCTAAAACACAGTATTGTAAAACCCCCCGTTATGCCGCACCCAAGGGACTTGTTACTGTCACAGTACAAAGCACGCCACAAGATAAAGATGTTGCAACAAACCTATTTGTGACCGTGCAAAATCCTGATGCCAATGCCTGTGATGAAAGAAGTAATATCACAAAAAACACTGTTTCTTTAAGTTTTTCACACAGTGTAGAAAATCCGTTATTATTATATAGCCTTGCTGATGCAGCAGAACCTGCATCCTACATGCTGTTTTTAAAACCAAGACTTATTCGATTTAATACTACAATGCCGTAAACATTAGGACAAAACGAATGTTTGACAACACAACAGAGTATACAGGGTCAAGACAACGTGGCAGGCGCATGTTTGCACTGTGTATGGCGCTGTGCGTGTTTGTTGTAAGTTGCGGCAAAAAAGAAGCGCCCCCCCCGCCTAAATCGGCGGATCCTGTGCGGGATCTGCTTGATGTGGTGAACAAACAACAAATAAAACCCGCACAGCCTTCAAAACTGGCGACGCTGACGAATACGCTGACGTTTTCAGGGGTAAAAGTGGGGGGAGACCTAACGCTTCCCGTGATTTTGAACGTAGAAGGGGACGAGCCGCTCACCATTCAACAAGTCCAGCTCGCAAGTGAACAAAGTGTATTTACGCTCGGTGGTGCTTGCACCGAGGGTCTGATTATGGGGCCTAATAAAACCAGTTGTCGGATTGATGTGACGTTCCGTCCGCAAGAAGCTAGGAACTACCAGACGACGGTGATTATAACACATAGCGCGAAAAACAGTCCGTTGTTGGTGCAACTATCAGGAGTTGGTGAAAAAGTAGAGCAAGCAGCGCTGCCTCCACTGCAAGTGCCGCAACAGATTGTGCCGTATACCCCCTCTTATGAATACATCAATGCGCAACGATTGCAGCAACAGCGCAGCACAGGGACGTTGCAAGTCTTGCAAACGGGCGATCGTTTGAAGACAGGCTGGAAAATGAGCGATGAAGACTATGCTTCTTATGGCTATGATCCTATCGTATCGTCGTATCCTGTCAATCGGGATCGGATGATCACCTCAGACAGATACATCCCCGCTGTGCTGGAAAGCACCGTTAACACGCAAATCGGCGGCGGCCGAATGACGGCGGTCGTGGAGAATCACGTGTATAGTGCTTCAGGCCGTAATATTCTTATTCCCGCTGGCTCTCGTTTGATCGGTACATCGCAAAGCTTGGGGCGTACGGGCCGATCACGTTTGGATGCAACATGGACACGGATTATTCGCCCTGATGGCGTGAATATTACCGTGCAATCGCCTTCCAGTGACCCCATGGGGCGCAATGGCATGATTGGGTATATCGATTATCGCTTGTTTAACCGCTATATTGCCCCTTTGTTAGTGGCTTCTATCGGTATCGGTTTAGAATACGCTCTTTCAAATAAGGATTCTACGACAACAACTTTCCATGGTATTAACGGGGGGGGGAATTCTGGAACAACAACTTCAGAAACGCTTACGCCTGGTCAAAAAGCAGGTAGGGATTTGGCGCAAGAATTCGCCTCTCAAGCCAAACGTTTGCTGAATGATTATGTGGACACCACGCCTATTCTCACTATTCCCAGTGGCACACGTTTTTTGCTCACGCCGACGCAAGATTTGGTGATGAAAACACCAACGTTGCTCACGTCTTCTGCCGCAGCAAATGAAACGCTAGAAAAAGCGAGACAATTAGTGTTCGCACTGCAACGGGGCGATTTGGGCACGGGAACACAAAAACTCGCGGAAGTTTTGGGGAATGCGGCGCAGCTGGGGGCAAAAAATGAGGCAGCAGGGGCACAAACAAACCAAGCGTTTGCGCCAGTACAAGGTAGTTCGCAGTTTAATTATGGGCCGCCGCCCACTGTGGGGAAGTAATACCAAGCCAATTAAATTTCTGCAATTTTGCTGCGCCACGCCATCCAATGCAGCCTAAACTTTCTGCTGTGCCTTTCAGGCTTGCAAAAAGTAAGGCTTTATTGGCTTGCGGGTCAAAAAGCAGTGCTTTTTGCCTCCTCGCTCAGTCATTGGCTTTAACCAACTCCGTTCAACCTCGGCTCGCTCGCAAAAATTTCAGAAATTTTCTTGGGTTGGTATGATAGGGTAGAAAATATGAGTGACGTCTTTAAAACAACGACCATGTCAAATGAGCTGCTGTTGAACGCGCTCGCCCCCCTTAAAGTGTATTATGAAAACAAAGATGTTGAAGAGATTGCGATTAATCGTCCTGAAGAAATTTGTATTAAATATATAGGCAAGCATTGGGCGACACAGCCTGCTCCTGAAGTGAGTGTGCGCGGAATTTTTTCGCTTTGTCGTATGTTGGCAAACGTGACCGATCAAGATTTCGACGTGAATCAACTGCCTATTTTATCGGCCACCTTACCGGGGGGGCACCGTTTCCAAGCTATTGTTGGCCCTAATGTGCGCTATGATATGGGTGATACCCATGGCATTGCTTTGTGTATCCGTCGTTTTAATGCGGACAAAAAATTTCTGCTGGATGATTTTAAGCTGACGAAGGAAATAAAGCGCGAAGAACTCAACGCGCATCGCGGTTTAGATAAACATCGGTATAGTGATTATGTTTATGAGGATTTGATTGGCGCGATTAGCAACGGAGAAGCGGTGCTTATTTCTGGCGCGACCTCAACAGGGAAAACCACGTTTCTCAATGCGTTGGTTGAATTCATTCCAAGGGATAGACGCATTATCACGGTGGAAGACACGCGTGAGGTGGTTGTGCCGCATGATAACCGCGTTCACCTTGTGGTATCTAGAACGTCGGGAACGAACAAGGTTTCCTATTCGCACGTGCTTGATTCTGTGGTGCGGATGACACCTGATATCATTATTTGCGGGGAGGTTTCGGTTACAAATTCCAAAAGCATTTATCGGTTGATGACAACGGGACACTCGAATTTCATGGCAACTATCCACGCAGAAAGTCCCGAAATGGCGTTGCGTGCGTTTTGGCAAAATTTAACTCAAGAAAATCCCAATCTTGATGCAGACTCTGTGATTGAAATTTTGTCTCGTTCTTTTGGGCGGATTGTGCAAATTGATAGAAGCTCTGGTCAACGGGTCATTAGTGCGGTGGATGCGCCCAATATCATCGAAAAAACAATACGATCAGAAGCGCAAGCACAAGCACAAGGAGGCCGTCACGCAGGGAATGCAGGGGCGACTGTTGTTGGGGGAAATACTCTATGAAAAGCGATCTCGGAGAATCAGGCCTCGCCAAAATTTGGATTGTTAAATCTATTGGTTTTGGCATTCTCACATTTTTTGTCCTATTGTTGTCGCTGACATCCCTTTTTACCTTTATTCGGTATGGCGTCAGTGCGCCGATTGTTAACGCGGTGGGGCACTATCTTCTCATGGTTTTTTCTCCAGAAGACTTTATTGCTTTTTATCAGCGTTGGATGATGAGTAATACAAGCACCATGCCTTTTGATTGGCGTGTGGGCAGCGTGCCTGCCGAGCTGGTGACGGCGATTGTCGGCGGCATTGGGCTGATGTTTGTGATGTTGGTAAAAAATCCCTATAGCTTGCAAGAAACAATGTTTGGATCGGCACGATTAGCCCGGAACGATGACGTGGTGAAAATGAAGCTGTTCGGTAATATTATCGTGCTGGGAGAATGGCGGAATAAGCTGTTGCAGTTGAGCGAGACACTATCGGTATTGTGTGTTGCGCCTCCCGGAACAGGGAAAACGGTGGCAATCGTTGTGCCGACGATTCTAACCTGCGATAAAGCGTCGATTATTGTCAACGATGTGAAGCCCGAATTGTTTGATTTGACGAGCGGCTATCGATCAAAACATAGTATCTGCTTGAAGTTAGAATGGGCAGCGCAAGATGACCCTGAAAAAGGGATTTTTTACCCCCGTTGGAATCCATTATCGCCGCTGTGTATGCCGCCTCAAGGGCCTAACCGCGATTTGTATATTGATCGTCTTACCAACGTTATTATTGAAGAGCCAGCAGGGCAGGCGGATCCCCACTGGACGAAAAAGGGGCGTGCGGCGATGGCAGGCTTCATGCATTACATTGTCGCAAAATGTGAAAGCGGCAATTATAAAGGTATTCCCGAGGAATGGGTGGGGTGTGAAGCCTCTATCCCCATGTTGATTGATTGGATGACAGAAGGATTGTTGGGGGCTGCTGATAAAATAGAAGCGTTGAAAAAAAGCAACCCGATGGCAGCGATGACAGCCGATGTGGTGAAAGATTTTCTCATGGATGCGGTGAGAGAAGCGCGGGAATATGGCTATTCTGGGCGAGCGGTAAACGAATTTACACAACTTGCACAAACCCCCGATAAAGAGCGCGGCTCTATTTTATCTAGTTTGGATGGCGGACTGATTGTCTTTAAAAATAGTGCTATTCGGGCGCGGACGGAGAAAAGTGATTTCTCGTTTATGGATGTGCGTGGGATTACGGATCCCACAACCGGCGAAATGAAGCCCTTGTCGCTATATCTTTGCGTGAACCAAGAGGATGCGCGGGCATTAGGCAAAATCACAGGGTTATTGGTAGAAGCGTTATCGGCGTGGCTTGTTGCCCATAAACCGGGGGCAACAACGCGGGATGGCCAAAAAGTGGGGCCTTGTGATGCCATCTTTGTGCTCGATGAGTTTCCGCAAATGCCTAAGCTGCAAGCCTTGCTTGATGGGCCAGCCGTAGGACGGGGGCAGCGCGTGAGCTATCTGATGATCGGACAAGATTTAGGGCAGATTCAGTCTAAATATGGTAAAGACGAAACCGAAACGGTGATTTCCACAACAGCCGCAAAAGTGGTGCTCACACTAAACAATGAAGTAACCGCAAAACGTTTCTCAGAGATGGTGGGGCAGCGAACACTCGAGACGCGCTCAAAAAGCCGTACTGTTGGTTTATCAAAACAAACAAATCCGTTCTCCTCTAACGTGCAACGTTCTATGCAAGGGCAACCGCTCATTCGACCAGAAGATTTCATGTCGATTGAACAAGGCAAACACTATATCCTCATGCAAAGCAATATGAACAAACCAATTTTGTGCGATACGCCTGCGTTCTTTAAGCACAAAACGTTGAAATATCTCGTTGCACCAGACCCTGCACGGGGAGGGGTGGGCAAATATCCGCCTGCGTCCACCATGCCAGAATTCATGCGGCAGAAACGTATCGAAGAGCATCAGCAAAACGAGCAGAAAAAGCGTATTAAAGAGGCGATGAAACAGGTGAGTGCGACAGCGGCGGAGTAGGGGAGAGGGAGGTTTTCGGTTCTCGCTTTTCGGAATAATACCAATCCGCATAAATACCTAAAGAATTTCTGGACCAGTTACTTGATTTACAAGACATTCCTTTAGAGCTTGTCCCGAAACTAACGCATAAGTTTAAAACAGATCTTTTTGGCTGCAAAAAGCCCCCAAAATAGGGCAAATACTCCAGTATATCCCGCTATTTTGGGGGCGTTTTTCGCACAAAAATCTCAATTTTCTCCTCATGCGTTAGTTTCGGGACAAGCTCTTAGAAATTTAAGCGGATTGGAATAACTATATCCCCGAAAACCGAACACCGAACACCGAACACCTAACACCCAAAACCTACCTTTCTCGCCACGTCCAACGCTCCATAGCTAATAATCCCATCCGCGCCTGCACGTTTGCAGCTTAACAATGTCTCCAGCATGGCTTTCTCATAGCCAAACGCGCCGTTTTTTGCGCCTGCGTGGAGCATGGCATATTCGCCACTCACTTGATACGCAAAAGTGGGTAATCCTGTTGCGTGTTTAACGTTTTGCAGGATATCTAAATACGGCAGTGCGGGTTTAACAATCAGCATATCCGCGCCTTCAGAGGCGTCTTGCAGGGCTTCACGTATAGCCTCTCGACTATTTCCTGTGTCCATTTGATAGGTTTTTTTATCACCTTTAAGCGTGCCTTTACTGCCGACCGCATCGCGGAAAGGACCATAAAAAGCAGA
>JBILKT010000039.1:0-11506 GCA_044376545.1 Alphaproteobacteria bacterium | reverse complement strand
TCAATCCTGATGATGTTGAAAAACTCATCACCGCAAGCTTCAATTGGATGCTCGATCCTAAAGGGGGCAACGTGAGGACTATCGGGGTTGCGTTCGATTACGATAAACATGCTGCTAGTTATGGAACGCCAGAAGAGGGAGAAAAAATTCCCCCAACATATAAATTATTCGCAGGGGTTGATGCAACGGGAGAAAGCAAAAAAGAATATACTGATGGTAGAGAGTATGACGTTTTGCATGCGTATTGGCTTGGCGAAAAAGAGGAATTTGCTAAGCCCGCAGCACAAGACGCAGATCCTGCTATTTATTTAATAGATCCAGAAGATGGTCTTGCTTATTTATCTACGGAAGAAAATCAAGAGCACATCGCTAAACCAGAAGCACAAGGCTCAGGTTCTATTGTGTATTTGCTAGAGCCAAAAGATGCTCTCTCTTATTTTTTTGCGGAAGAAAATACTGACTTAAGAGCATGGGTTTATGAGACACGACATCTCATTCAGGAGTTTGAAAGAACCCATGATCTGCGTGCAACTGAAGCGCAACGGTTAGAAAACATGGTGAGAGCTGATGAAACACTGACAGCATTTGTGGCAGCACAACAGGCGACAACGCGCTAAATTCGTTGACACCTTTCCAATTGCTCGCACGGGGAATATCCGCTAAAAGTTTTCTCGGGCGGCTCTATTAAACCTTTTATCGGGATGAGTGGCTAGAAAGGATGATGCGAAGAAACGCAAGCGTACTCTCTTAGGTACGTGCGGATTCTGAGCAGCAGCCTGACGACGCCAATCGCCCTAGAAAAGGTTTAATACATGCTGAACCCCCGCTCCTATCCTTATCTCCTCGTGCTATTCTGTGTGCTGCTGTACGGCATGGGCTTGAGCAATCTGCCGCCGATGGACAGAGACGAGGCGCGGTTTGCCCAAGCCACCAAGCAGATGATTGAGACGGGCGACTATCTCGACATTCGGTTTCAAGACACGCCACGCTATAAAAAACCGATTGGGATTTATTGGCTGCAAGCAGGGTTTGTGCAGGCGGGGCAGGCACTCACGGGGCTGCCGCTGAACACCATTTGGCTGTATCGATTGCCGTCATTTTTTGCCGCCATTGGCGCGGTGCTCGCTCTTTATCGGGTGGGAAGAAGGGTGTTGCCCACGCCCCATCAAGCGTTTATTGCGGCGTTGTTGCTGGCTTCCAGCGTGACGTTGACACTAGAAGCGCACCTTGCCAAAACCGATGCGACCGTGCTGCTGACGGTGCTGTCGCAACAGGGCGCGTTGTGTATGTTGTATCTTCAGTACAAAGATAATACGCGCCTTTCTAAGAGGCTTATTCTGCTGTTTTGGGCGGCGTTGGGTGCAGGCATGTTAGTCAAAGGCTTTGTGAATCCACTGCTGGCGGTGCTCACGCTGTTGACGTTACGCACGGTGTTTCAAGCGCGGGGATTTTTCAGTGCGGTTAAACCGTTGCTGGGAATTTTGTTGCCGATTGTGATGGTGGTGCCGTGGTTTTTGTGGATGCAACACCACAGCGGCGGGCAATTCGCGCAAGAGGCCGTGGGCAAAGATTTCTTGCGTAAAATCACGAGCGGGCAGGAGTCCCACGGTGCGCCGTTCGGCTATTACGCCCTCCTCTCACCGCTGTTGTTTTTTCCTGCCTCGTTGGTGTTTGCGTTTACGATACCGACGTTTTTTCATAGCATACGGTATTGCTGGAAAGAACGGACAGGGACTGCATTTACCCCCCTCACGCAAGTGCTGCTGGCATGGCTCATCCCCGCGTGGCTTGTGTTTGAATGTGTGCCGACTAAGCTGCCGCATTATGTGCTGCCGTTGCTCCCTGCCCTGTGTTTATTGGCGGTCACAACGCCGCTTGCTGTGTGTGGGAAGAAGTGGGCACGGGGACTGCAATATGGCTATGCAGGGATTGCGGCATTAGGCGGTGTGGGGTTGGGCGTTGCGGCGGTGGTGTTGCCGTTTGTGTTGAATAAAACGCCGCTCACCTCACCGTTGTTGTTGCTGGCGGTTGTGGGCATGGTGTTGGTGGGCACAGGAATATTACTCCTAAGGCGCAAGACTCTGGTCGCAGGATTCCCCGTACTGGCAGGGTGTGTGCTGTTGCTCTATGGCTGTATTTTTTCAAGCGTGTTGCCGTCGTTAAAGAGCGTGTGGATGAGCAATACGATTGCCGCAGCAGCGGACGGTCGCCCGATTGTGAGCATCGGCTATAGCGAACCCAGCTTGGTGTTTTTGGGCGGCACACACACCCGCTTCACCACCGTGGAACAAGCGTTTTTAGAGGGCGATAATCGCGATACCGTGTATGTCGTGGAGGATACATCCGAGCAACAATTCCTCGATAGTCTGGTGAAAAAAAACCTCCCCCTTGAGCGGTTTTATACGGTGCGCGGGTTTAATTATTCACGCGGCAAATGGCTCACGTTTGGGCTGTATCAAACGAGTGTGGGAAAGTCAGATTTGAAGGTGATTCAGTGGTGAGGGGGGCGTGTTACCTACAGCAAAAAAGCCCCATGCAAGGGGCTTTTTGACAATCCGTCAAACTATTGATTTTACTGGGAAAATGGTGCCGCAGAAAGGATTCGAACCCTCGACCTGATGATTACAAATCAACTGCTCTACCAACTGAGCTACTGCGGCACAACGCCAAACACCATGACTACACAAGGGTTTCTGCTAAAAACCCTAATTTTCACTTTTGTTACCCACCCGTGTTACCTTTGACAAAAAACACCTGCCAAAATAGCCATTAAGCGTTTTACCGCTCGCACCTGAAGATTTGCAAATAAATCTTGCGAGCGGTAAAGCCTGCGCGGCGCCCCAGCAAAACGTTGCACATTCTTCCTGTGCAACAGGTATAATAGAGGTGCCAGAGAAATAAAACAGATGTCAGGACTTACGCAGTGCTCGTCTTTTTTGCGCTTTCAGCGTTATAAAAATGCTCATTTACCTTTTGTAAACTCCGCTTTTTCGCAATTTTCTGCCTTGAACAATTCCGACTAATCTTTTTACTGTGCCCTTTCGGGCTTGTAAAAAGAAAGTCTCATTGGCTTGCGGTTGAAAAAAGCAGTGCTTTTTCAATCCTCGCTCAAAAAATCCTTCACCTGCGTAAGTCCTGAGATGTTTCTACTGCCAAATATCTACACAATAATCAAGTTAAATTCACTCAGGCTGTTCATTTCTGGTAACTCCCTAGGTACCCTTCAAGGGACGAGGCACGAGGAAAAAGAAGGGACTATCTTGATACTCTTTCTCTTTTCCTCGTGCCTCGTCCCTTGAGGATCAGAAGATGACTGTAGCTAGGTAATTACCATTTCTGAATAACTGCTATAGGGCACCTCTAAAAACCCTTTTATCGGGATGAGTGGCTTGAAAAAGCATTGCTTTTTGACCCGCAAGCCAATAAGCCTTACCAAACACAAGCCCCAAAGGGCGAAGTGATTGATTTAGGCGGAATTGGCTTGACAACGCCAATCGCCCTAGAAAAGGGTTTTTAGAGCTTGTCCCACGGTAAAAACATCCTCGGAAACATTATGCCAAATTTTGGAATAAAAGGTAGATGGGCTATACTTTACTAGCAGGAACCGAGACACAGCCTTGGCAACAACATCTGTTGGGACACTCCCTCGCGCACGGTGCACCGCTCTACCAAGCCCTCGCACCAGACCTTACACCGCCTGCGTGGCAAGCCGTGCTTGAAAAGCACTTGTTTAAGTATCGTGCACCGCAAAACCCGTCTATCCCCCCTGCAAAAGAAGGCATGCCGCCACAAGATGCGTGTGTTGTTGATATTACGGGCATGCCAACGATCCTGCTGCATCAACACAACTTACTGAAACCATTTTTTAATGGCTCCTTTGATGCGAAAGCGCTGCAAATTAGCCTTGTGCAAGGCATAGCGCCCACTATTGGCTGGGCGATGCGAAATGCAACCGATAGCCCTTGGTATGTTCTCATCCAAGCAGAGATTGCGGTAAGAGAACCCTTGGCACTACAAGAAGCACTCTCGCTCTGCGGGGAACGCTTGCAGCAGTTGCTAGCACGCGGCATGCATAAGCTGAAAGCGGGGTGTCCCCTCACCGTCCCCTTCATTCCCCTTCAACAGCCCACTCCCTTTTCTTATGTGACGCTTGCCCTGAAACAGCTGAAACTCAAGGTGCCGCCAGGGCAATCGCATTAGGAATTTTATTCTTTTAAAAACAATATGTTACGCGATAGGCTTTAATGTTAAAATTCTGAAAAACCATTATTTTTCAATGAGTTATTTTTTCTAATGCAATCGCCCTGAAGGTGCCGCGGGTTTTGAAAAAACTATTTTATCGGCAAAACCACTGGGAAATAGCCATTGTGCCGCGCGATGCGATCACGCCTGATGCATGGCAACGCCTGATTACCCCTCGCACGCATTTCGAAGCCGATCCGTTTTTATGGGAAGAAAACAGCAAGACGTATCTTTTTTATGAGCAAGCGGTGTACCCAACAGGCAAAGGGCGTATTGCCTATCGTATGGTTGCCGATGATGGCACAGTAAGTGATCCCGTGGTTGCTTTAGAGCGCCCCTATCACCTCTCTTATCCACACCTTTTCCGCTATAATAACACCACCTACATGCTCCCTGAAAACCGTAAAAACAGACTGGAAATCTATAAAAGCGTTGCTTTTCCTGATCATTGGGAATTGGCACACACCTTTTTTGAAGGCGTTAATGCCGCTGATTCTACCCTGCATGATGATGGGCAACGCTGGTGGTTGTTTACGAGTATTGCCACAGGGGATGTACCTAATTGGGATGAATTATTTCTATTTTACGCTGATACCCCGTTTGGCGAATGGACGCCCCACCCACAAAACCCTATTAAAGCCAGCGCAGCAGGGGCACGCATGGCGGGAAATTTGTTCGTGCACAATGGTACTCTCACCCGTGTGGGGCAAGACTGCCGTGGGGATTATGGCATCCAAACACTGTTTTTTCGGGTGGATGTGCTTACGCCCGAACACTATACAGAAACAGCCATTCCCTGCCCTATTGCGCTGCCCAAGAAACAGCGGATGGATGGCAAAAAATTTCGCTGGCACAGTTATAGCCAGTCGTCAAAATTTGTGGCGATTGATTATAATCGGGTGAAGCGGCGGTGAGTGTCATTTGAAAACCAGACCCCGTGACAAGCACGGGGCGACGGACTTTGGTATCTAACCCCGTCACATGACGGGGTTAATCAAACATCTCGATTTTTCTAATCGTCACCCCGTACTTGTTACGGGGTCTGGTAATATACCGCTCGCACCTGAAGATCTGCAAATAAATCTTGCGAGCGGTAAAGCCCGCGCGGCGCTTGAGCGTTTCATCGCAACTTCTTCAGTTGCGATAGGTATAAACGGGCAGTTTCACCCCTACAACTTCTTAAACGTAATCACCAACTCGCCCACCGTAATGTTATATTTTTTCATGCTGGTGCGGTTGATGAGAGTTTTTTCATCCATCAGGAACAGCCAGTCATCCATGGTGAGGCGGATTGTTTCGCCATTAGCGCGTTTGGCATCGAGCACATAGTTCATGTTGACTGCATTGCCGTCTTGCGTGCCCTTGGCAATGCCCACGACATCATGGGCGGTGGCAGTGAACGTGCGGTCATCCCTAAAGGTAATTGTCCACGTGCGTTGGTCTTTACGGCCATCGCTATACACAAAATCTTCCTTGAGTGTACCAATATTGCCCTGCCAACTGCCGACCATTTTCACGGTAAAAAACAAATCTGCCTTGCCGCTGTAATCAAACAAAATGCCGCTGGCTTCTAGGTTGCCATTCAGATAGTTGCGAATATCCAGTTTTGGGGTATTGGCGGCATAGTCTTTGGTGGTCATGGCGGTGGAACAGCCCCCCAACGTTAATACCAAGCCACTGGCGATAGCGGCGATTTTTTTCCGTGCACTCATGCTGTGTTCCTTTGTCGTGTATTTCCTAATGGACTAATTAGTAAGACAACTAGGGCGCCAATCTTAAAAGTACAGGGCAGCACCGCATAACTTAGTTGTAGCGCATGAATACTGCCCCCATCCGTGCTGTGCGTGCCTGTATAGCCCAACATGCCTAAAGCAGGCAACGCAATGCCCGCCGCCAAAGCCAACGTAAATTTGCTGATAAAATTCCACACGCCGAACGCGAGGCCGCCCTGCTCCTTATCGTCCTCTAACGTATCTGCTAATAACGAGGGCAACAACGCCAAATCCCCGCCCAGTGCCGCCCCTGAGGCAACACAAATCAGGAAAAACGGCAGAGCATCCCCTGCTTTTAAAAAATATGCCCAAATAAACGAGGCAATAGCAAGGCTCATCGCGCCCATCAACGCCCGTTTTTTGCCAACTTTACGACTGAGCTTTGCCCATAACGGCATGGCGCACATTGCGCCTAGAAAATACACCAGCAAAAACGGGCCGCTCATCGCTTCTGCCTGCAAGACGGAAGCGGCAAAGAACAAAAACAACGTGGCGGTAATCGACGGCGGAATGGCATTCAGCAAAAACACGCCAAACACCCAGCGTAGCGGGCGGTTTGCCCACAATTTTTTCCATGCGCCTTGTGATGCATCCACCTCTGTTCCGCTTGCGCCCGTTATTTTTTTTAAGAGCGGGAGAAATACGAGAATCCCCCCCGCCAATACCCCCACAAACACAAGGCTAAACAGATGATACGCCTGTTGTTGCGGCATTTTGGTGAGGAGCACTTGCGGCAGAATGGAGGCAACCAACACCCCAATAATAATCGCTGTTTCCCGCCATGCCGACACACGGGTGGTTTGCGTGGCATCCGCCGCGAGCGGCAACCCTGCCGCATAATAGTTGATACTCAAGACACTATAGGCGATGTAGGTGCAACTCATCCCCACCCCCAGCAACACCGCCACATTACTTGCCGTTGCCACACTCGGCAAGTAGAACAAAAATACCACGCCTACCGCGAGAATAGGCACACTCAGTAACATCAGTTGCTTCCGCCGATGCGGATAGGCATCCGACAGCCTGCCAATCAACGGATCCAGAAAACAATCGAGCAGCCGTGTGATGAACAACAACGTGCCCAATAAAGCGAGACTCAGCGGCAAGGTATCCGCATAATATTTCGGCAGGTTGACATAGAGCGGCAAGCCCACGAATCCTAAGGGAATACCGAGAGCGGCGTAGCGCGTGAGGGGGGGATGTTGGGTTGTCATGGGACTAAACAATTAGAGATTATGAGTAGGTTTTCACAACCCCAGCAATTTCTTCCGCAACTTCGGCTCAGACGTTTTTGCGCCCAACCAAATATCAAAAAACCGCTGCGAGAGATGCTTATCGGTAATCGTGCCCGTTTCCTCACCATTGTGATAGAACGTTGTCACACCATTAGGCTGATAAACGGCGGTGATGGTATCATTTTCTGCAACATCGGGAAAACTTGCTTCTAGGGCACGCTTGAGCGTTTTGCGCTCTTGAGCAGTTAATTTTTGTTGCGCGTCCATTTCCTTAAAGGTGCGCTGAATCAAATCTTGCTTAGAAAAATCCATCTCATACTTCAAGCGCAAGGCAAACGGCACGGCGTAAGACCATTTGCCCGTATCACACCACAATTCAGCCGTGTAGGCATCAAACATCAACCATGAGAGCTGCCCTGTCCCCAACGGTTGTTCGCTGGTGAATTGGTCGTCAATTTCTTGCGGGGGGTTGGCGACCGCTTGCATGGTGAATAACCCGAACAAGACAAGTAACAAAAGCCCCCTTTTGCCTGATGCCTTAAGCCTGATGCCTACTTTATACATGAACTAACTCCACCTGCATAACATCCGTTCTGCTACACGCAAACGACGCCGCACACATCGCTAAATAAAGCCGCCAACTCCGCAAAAATGGCTCGTCATAGCCCAATGCCCGAATGGCAGGCTCCGCCTTGTTAAAGGATACGAGCCATTCCCGAAGTGTGCGGGCATAATCTTGCCCGAATAAGAACACATCCCGACATACCAGCCCCGCCTTTTCCGCTTGTGCCTTAAAGCGTTCAACAGACGGTAACAATCCCCCCGGAAAAACGTAGTGACGAATATAATCGCCCCGTTTGGTATAGCCCTTAAACAGCGCGTCTTGAATGGTGATGGTTTGAATCATCGCCACGCCATCGTCGTGCAGGGAATTCTTGAGAGTTTGAAAGTATTGTGGCCAATATTTTTTGCCAACCGCCTCAAACATTTCGATGGAAGCTATCGCCGAAAACTTGCCCGACAACCGCCGATAGTCTTTGAGTTGAATATCTGCCTTGTTGCCCAACCGTTCACTGGCAAAGGCGTGTTGCTGCTGGGAAATAGTGATGCCTGTGACATGATGCCCATTGGCAGCGGCTTCTTCCGCAAAACCGCCCCATCCACAGCCAATTTCTAAGATATTCTCCCGCCCACTACCAATTTTCTGCAGCAAGCGTTGATATTTGTGCTTTTGCGCCTGTTCCAGCGAGGTGTTGTCATTCGCAAAATAGGCGGACGAATAGGTCATCGACGGGTCAAGCCACAGTTTGTAAAATGCATTGCCCACATCGTAGTGCTGGCGAATATTGCGCGTACTCCCCTTGACACTATTGCGGCGGAACACGTTGTTGACCAGCGCAAAGATGATCTTGCTCATAAAATGGCCGTGGGCATAGCGTTCAAGGTATTCCATGTTTTCAATGAACGAGGTGAAAAGCACCTCCAAATCGGGGGTATCCCACAGTCCTGCCGTGTAGGTTTCGCCTAACCCAATATCACCACGGCTGCCAATCGCCCAATACGTTTCGGCATTATGAATTGTCCATGACGCATCCACCCCCGCTGTTTCGCCTTTAAAAACGTGGGTTTCCCCTGAAGGCGTAGTGACGGTGAGGGTGCCAATGCGGATGCCTTGCTTTAGGGTCGCTAAAAACTCTTGTTCAATAAATTTATTTTTGAATGTCATTGTAGGTGATGAACTCTTCAGGTGGAACAGGCGGTTTGCGTCGATAGTGTATGCCTTTGCGTACTAATTTCAATGCTTGATAGTGAATTAGAGCGATAACTTTAATTGTCACGAGCGGATAGCGAAAAAAACAGGCAAGCAGTTTTTTTGTCGTATAGGGATACCGCTTGCCGATAAGCGATGTGGCGAGAATTTTTTCATTTTCTTCATAATAATCAATCCACACAGCGATTTTATTAGCGCTATACGCAAAACGAAAATGATAGTCTCCCCGCACGGGCAAAAACGGCGAAACATGAAAGACTTTATTTGAAAACAGCCAGTCTTGTGCTGTTATCACCCGATTATCCTCATGGTAGCACAAATAACAATGCTTTTCACCAAAAGTATTAGATACTTCCACCAGCACCGCGCGGAGATTGCCTGTTGCGTCTAAGCAAAACCAGAAACTCACGGGGTTAAAAGCATAGCCCAACACCCGTGGCAGGGTGAGGAGCACAATCTCCCCATCTGCTTGGCTAATATTGCGCTGCTGCAACAGGGTTTTTATCCATGCCTCAGGCGGTGTTGTGCCATCCCCATAGTCTTTTTCATGGATACTAAAAAGATTGAATTTCCCCAGAGAAAATATTGAATTTTTTAGCTCTTTCCATGCAGATAAGGCAAAGCAGAGGTAATATACCTTATAGTGAAACGTGTTGCGTTTGGGCGATAATCGCGCATGGGCAACATCCGCAATGAAAAGGGATTTATGGGGCACGCGGGTGCTCCCTCTCCTCTTGTGGGCGAGGGAAAAAACAAATCATCATCGCCATGACGGCGTAATCCCCAACGCCTCCGCCACTTTCACGGCACTTTGCAGTCCATCTTCGTGAAAACCATAACGCTGATACGCACCGCAAAACCAAATATTCCGCACGCCTTGGATAGTGGGGATTTGCGCTTGCGCTGCAATCGCCGTACGGGTGAAAATCGGATGGGTGAAAGTGTGCTGTTCAAAAACTTTGTCTTCAGCAATCGGTACAAGCGGATTAAGCGTCACAAACAACGGTGTTTTTTTGTTAATATTTTGCAAGTTGTTCATCCAATAACTCACGGAAACCTTTTGACTTTGTGTGCGCGTATCTATTGCATAGATCCAACTTGCCCAGCAGCGACGACGTTTCGGCATCACGGTTTTATCCCTGTGCAACACCATCGTATTTATTTCATACTGAAACGCCCCTAAAACGCTTGTTTCTTCAGGTGTTGCGTCTGTCAACATTTGCAACACTTCATCAGCGTGCGCCGCAAAGATAACGTGGTCATAGAGGTGTGTCACCCCTGTTGTATCGGTTACCGCCACGCGTTCCCCTTGTTGTTCGACACGTTGCACAACACTGTTCAGGCGTGGTGTTGTGCCCAAAGCGGCAACCACACGCTTAACATATTCGCGACTGCCGCCTGTCACCGTATACCACTGATGTTGCCCGTCTAATGACAACAACCCATGATTTTGGAAAAACTGAATAAACGTACGGGCGGGAAACGCGAGAATTTGTGCGGCAGCGCAACTCCAAATTGCCGCCCCCATCGGCAAAATAAACTTTTCGGCAAAATCTTTGCCCAAATTAAAGTCACGCAACAGATCGCCTAGAGTCAGGGTTTCAGGCGCATCGCGATACGCAGGGGCTTTTTTAAAAAACTTCCGCACATCTAGCAAGATCTTGTAAAATGAGGGCTTGAAGAGATTACGCCGCTGCCCAAACATGCTGCTAAGGCTCATCGCCGCCCATTCAAATGCCCCGCCATTTTGCGTAAAACCGAAAGACATATTGCTTTTCTCAACGGGTACATTTAGTTGCTTGAATAAGCCCTTGAGTTCAGGATAATTTACGTTGTTATAAACAATAAAACCCGTATCAACAGGGATGGTCACCCCGTCATAATTCACGTCACGTGTGCGGGCATGCCCCCCAACATAATCGTTTTTTTCATAGAGGGTGACGGCATACTGCTCCCGCAACAGATAGGCAGCGCCTAGGCCTGAAATGCCACTACCAATGATTGCGATGTTTTTCATGGTGCTTAAGATAGGGCTTTTGCAGCGTTTGCCAAGGGGAAAGTCCCCCTTGCTATTTTTTTTCATTGCATGATACATATAAAAATTTAGTAACACCCTACCTACCGGCTAAATCCTGATTGGCGGGGGCTGTCCTGCGAAGGCGTTTTTGATAGTTTGGAGCGGGTTGAGATTTTGCTTTGTGGCGGTGGAAAGCAAAGAACGGATGGTGGCAAAGGTTTGTGCGCCGTGCATGGAGCGGAAGCCGCCGCTGATTTTCTGTTTTACTTTCATCATGCGGATATCGCGTTCGGCAAGGTTATTGCTGTGGCAGTCTGCTAAAAATCTTAAAATATCATTGCTAGTTTAGGACTGCCAAAATTCGGTGTAAGAGCTTGTCTCGAAACTAACGTGCAAGGAGAAAGTTGAGATTTTTGAGCGAAAAATCCCCCCAAAATAGCGGGATATACTGGGGTATTTTCCCTATTTT
>JBILKT010000228.1:0-3689 GCA_044376545.1 Alphaproteobacteria bacterium | reverse complement strand
ACGGGGTGACGTTTGGTGATGATAAAAGAATTACCAGACCCCGCACTTCCCCGAAGGTCTACATGACCTTCAGGGTAGCGGGGTTGACGTCTTGTGTGGGCGCAATCTGCTAAAAACTTCTCGTCATCATTACTTGTTTAGCACCACCTTCAAGACGTGTCGCGTAAGCTAAAACACAGCCGCCAAAAATAGTTAATAAAACACAAATTATATTCTTGACTAATATATATATATATTAGCTTGAACTCATCTATCTCCCGCTGCTTCTTTCCCGACCCTCGTTGGAAAGGAAGTATGGTCATTGTTTGATGTCCGCGTAAAAATTATCGCCAAACTGGCAAGGATGTTCATTATGGCTCGTAATAAACAAACGGGTAATAATACCGCCAAGCCCTTTAACAAAAGCGTGGATGTATTCACAGCGCTCCCGCTCACATATGAAAAATTGCGCCAAGCAGAGCAAGAGTGCATGAAGGCGATCGATGATGCTTTTGGGAGGGTTACTGAAGAAAATGAATGATGCTTACCCCCCCTTCTAGGGGGTTTTTTTATGTCTGCAGGGAGATTGCTCAGCACCAAGCACCCCGCCCCAACACCCCCCGTAAATAAACCCCCGTAAAACTCGCCTCCACCGCAGCAACCTGTTCAGGTGTCCCCACCGCAATCACTTCCCCTCCTTTGTCGCCGCCCTCGCTGCCAATATCCAAAATCCAATCCGCTGTTTTAATCACATCCAGATTATGCTCAATCACGAGAACCGTGTTGCCCTGTTCCACAAAGGTGTGCAGCACCTCCAGCAGCTTTTCCACATCGGCAACGTGCAGCCCTGTGGTTGGTTCATCCAAAATATACAGCGTTTTGCCTGTCGAACGTTTGGAAAGCTCTTTGGCGAGTTTCACCCGCTGTGCCTCGCCGCCAGAAAGCGTATTCGCGGTTTGCCCCAACTGAATATAGCCTAAGCCCACCTGTTGCAGCACGCTGAGTTTTTGCGCGATAGCGGGCACGCCTTGGAAAAATTCCACGCCCTCATCAATGCTCATGTGCAGCACATCGGCGATGGATTTACCCTTGTACTGCACCTCCAGCGTCTCGCGATTATAGCGTTTGCCGTTGCATTGGTCGCAGGTCACATACACATCGGGCAGGAAGTGCATTTCGATTTTCTGCACCCCATCGCCTTGGCACGCTTCGCACCGCCCGCCCTTGACGTTAAACGAGAATCGCCCCGTTTTATAGCCGCGTGCTTTGGCTTCAGGAATGCCCGCAAACCAATCGCGGATTTTGTCAAACACGCCGATGTACGTTACGGGATTACTGCGCGGCGTGCGCCCAATGGGTGACTGGTCAATGTCAATCACCTTGTCGATGTGCTCCAGCCCCGTGATGCTTTTATACGCGCCCGCCTCAATGCGACTATCATGCAAATGCTGCATCAACGCAGGGTATAGCGTATCAATAATCAACGAGGATTTTCCACTGCCCGAGACACCCGTCACCGCCGTGAACGTTCCCAGCGGAATGCTCGCGGTGATGTTCTTCAGGTTGTTGGAGGTTGCCCCCGTGATGGTGATATTTTTTCCATTGCCCTTGCGCCGTTTGGCAGGCACAGCAATGCCCCGCCGCCCTGAAAGATACGCCGCCGTAAGACTCTCCTCGTTCGCCATCACCTGTTCAGGCGTACCTGCCGCAATCACCGTGCCGCCGAGTTTCCCCGCGCCCAAGCCCATATCAATCAGGTAATCAGCTTGGCGCATCGCGTCTTCATCGTGTTCCACCACCAGCACCGTATTGCCAAGGTCACGCAACCGCCTTAATGTGGTGAGCAGCCTATCGTTATCGCGCTGATGCAACCCGATGGAGGGTTCATCCAGCACATAGAGCACCCCCGATAACCCCGAGCCAATTTGCGAGGCAAGACGAATGCGTTGGCTTTCGCCGCCAGAGAGCGTGGCAGAACTCCGCGCCAGCGTGAGATATTCCAAACCCACGTTGAGCAAAAACTGCAACCGCTCGCGAATTTCTTTCACAATGCGGGCGGCAATTTCGCGGTTCTTGGGGGTGAGGGTGGCCTCCACCTGCTCAAACCACGCAGCCGTTTTTATCAGGGATAAATGGGTAAGTTGCGCGATATTCATCCCGTCAATTTTCACGCATAATGCTTCGGGTTTTAACCTGTCGCCTTTGCACACCTCGCAACAACGTTCCGTTTGATAGCGCGAAATTTCTTCCCGCGCACGGGGACTTTCGGTTTCCTTGTAGCGTTTTTCTAACGAGGGAATCACGCCGATAAACGGCTTGTTGGTGGTGAACGTGCGGCTGCTATCCTCGTAGGTAATGGGGATGGCTTCCGTTGTGCCATACAGCATCGCTTGCTTGACCTTTACAGGCAGCTCTTTAAACGGCACACTCAGGCTCACCTTATAGTGTTTCGCCACACCCTCCAACATCTGCATGTAATACATTTCCCACGCATTCGCCCACGGTTTTATCGCGCCCTCGCGCAAGGATAAATTGGCATCAGGCACAATGAGAGCCTCTTCAAAGATCGCCTTCATGCCCAACCCGTCACAGTGCGGACACGCCCCATGCGGGCTGTTAAAACTGAACAAGCGCGGCTCAATTTCTTCGATGGTAAAACCCGAGACGGGGCAGGCGAAGGTAGCTGAAAAAGTGAGGAGGGAGGCTCGCGGCGCGAGGCGCGAGGCAGTGTTTTTTTCTTCCCCTCGTGCCTCGTGCCTCGCCCCTTCCCCCTCCACTATTTCCGCATACAATATCCCGCCACTTAACCCCAATCCTGCCTCGATGCTCTCTGCCAAGCGACGCTCCAATCCTGCCTTAATCGCAATCCTGTCGACGACCACTTCCACATCATGCTTCAGGTTTTTATCGAGCGTAGGCGTGCTGTCCAGCTCATAAATCGTGCCGTCAATCTTCACCCGTTGGAAGCCTTTTTTGCGTAACTCAAGGAGCTCTTTTTTATACTCCCCCTTGCGCCCGCGCACGATGGGCGCGAGTAAATACAGCTTCGTCCCCTCCTCCAGACTCATCAACTTATCGACCATCTGGGAGACAGTTTGGCTCTCAATCGGCAAGCCTGTTGCGGGCGAATACGGCACCCCCACACGGGCAAATAACAGCCGCAAATAATCGTAAATTTCTGTCACCGTGCCCACGGTGGAACGGGGGTTTTTGGAGGTGGTTTTCTGGTCAATGGAAATAGCGGGGGACAATCCCTCAATGCTATCCACATCAGGCTTTTGCATCATCTCGAGGAATTGCCGTGCGTAGGCAGACAGGCTCTCCACATAACGGCGTTGTCCCTCCGCATAAATCGTGTCAAACGCCAGCGACGATTTGCCACTGCCCGACACGCCCGTTATCACGATGAATTTATCGCGCGGCATATCGATAGAGATGTTTTTCAGGTTGTGCTCTCGCGCACCGCGAATGGAAAGGAGGGACATAGTAGGGTTTAGGGTTTAGGGTTTAGGGGTTAGGCATTATACCCGATTCGGAATAATACCAATACACTTTAAAAACTAAAGGAACTGGGCCCCTTATCTGATAAGAAGATGGTAGCAATGTTCATCTTTATCTTGTTAAGGTAGAGATGCCCCCTTCCCCCCTGCAGGGGGGAAGGGGGCGGCGTTTGGGACGCCGTTGGACCCCTAAGGTTAACAACCTGCTAG
>JBILKT010000038.1:0-11676 GCA_044376545.1 Alphaproteobacteria bacterium | reverse complement strand
CTATTTTTGTTAAAGATGCAGGCATGTTGTTGCAACGTGCGGGTTTCGCGCTGCCTGTGGTTAGCCAAGAAACACTGACCATCACCTATGCCGATATTTTCGCGCTTATCAAGGATTTGCGGGGCATGGCGGCAACCAACATTCTCACCCAACAAAATAAAAAAATCCCGCCAAGGGGGCTGTTTTTAAAGGCAGAACAGCTTTATCGAGCACGATATGGTACGCCTGATAATCGGCTGATCGCAACGGCGGAATTGATTATCATGGCAGGATTTGCGCCTGCTACAAAACAACAGCAGCCCTTGAAGCGGGGCACAGGAAAAATTAGCCTAGGAGACGTGCTGCAATAGTCGTTCTTCGCGAACAGAACTCTTTACGGTGTTGGCGGCAGAAGCATTCACTTCGCGCCATGCTGTTTTATCGGCAAACAGGGCTTCCAGTAACTTATAATTAAGGTAGTGACCCGAGCGCACACCGTGGAAATGCCCTAACAACGGCAGGCCTGCAAGCGACAAATCGCCGATGGCATCAAGCACTTTGTGGCGCACAAATTCATCATGATAGCGCAAGCCTTCTTTATTCAGAATGGTGTCGCCCTCAACCACCACGGCGTTTTTCAACGATCCTCCTTTTACAAGACCCTTCTCGCGCAGCTGTGCAACTTCTTCGGAAAATCCGAAGGTGCGGGCACGGCTGGTTGCCTGACGGAAAGAGGTATCAGTGACAGTCAGCATAAAGGTCTGCTTACCAATAGCATGGCTTTGAAAATCAATGTCGCAAGACACCGTGAAGCTATCGCTGGGGGTGATACTCGCCGATTTATCCCCGTCTTGGATAAAAACGGGTTTTAATACTTTGATGTAACGACGGGGGGCTGCTTGTTTTTGAACACCAGCACAGTCAATAAGGAAGACGAAGGGCTGGGCGCTGCCGTCCATAATCGGCACTTCAGTTCCATCCAGCGCAACGATGACGTTATCAATTCCGCAGCCTTGGAAGGCCGCAAGGAGATGCTCAATGGTTGCAACGTTTGCACCGCTCTCATGACGCAAGGTGGTGCACAGTGGAGAAGGGATAACATGCTTCCAATTGGCGGGAATTTCAACAATTTTGCCCTGATGCGAGAGGACAAAAACAATGCCTGTGTTGGGATCTGCAGGGTGTAGCGTCATGGTGACAGGCGCACCACTGTGCAACCCCACCCCCGTGCAGGAGATGATGTTTTTGAGGGTGTTCTGAAAAATAGGGAGTTCAGCCATTCGGATGCTCACAGAAGGGTATTATTTTTAATGCTCTGTTTATACAATTTTTGCTGCACCTGCACAAATCACGCTTTGTTTCGGATTGTTACGCAAGGCTATCACAGGGCTGTCAATTTCAGTGATTCCGTCAAGTCAATGCTTTCAAGAAAAACGCCAGTGCAACCCCCAACCCCAACCAGCTATTTGCTTTGAATGCTTGAAGAGAACTTGCGACATGATGCTCTTGCCACGCATCAAGAACCCGTATCCACCCGCCAACGAGAAGTCCTAATACGCTATAAAACGGGAGGCTGGTATTGAGCGCAAAGCCTGTGACACCTAATAATAGGGCAAATATCCCATAGCAAAAGTTGACGGCAAGCCGTGTGTGCTTGCCAAAGGTGAGGGCAGAGGATTTTATCCCTGCTTTTTTATCATCTGTCTTATCTTGGCAAGCATAAATGGTGTCATACCCCAGCGTCCAGAATACTGCAGCTGCGTATAAAATGAGCGGGGGAAGGTCTAGTGTGCCCTTTACAGCAACCCAGCCAACCAAAATGCCCCAGTTAAATGTGAGCCCCAAGAATAATTGTGGTAGCGGAAAAAATCGCTTCATCAGCGGATAAAGCGCCACCAGCGGGAGGCTATACATAGCAATACGCCAAGTGTTTGGAGGAAGAGACGCCAATACCCCTGCAGCAATGCAGAGCAAAACGATCAGTACTATCGCGGCCTCATGCATGGACACTGCACCACTGGCGAGGGGGCGATACTTTGTGCGTTCAACAGCGGCATCAATTTTTCTGTCCCACATATCATTAATAATGCAGCCTGCGCTGCGCATGGCAAACGCCCCCATCGCAAACAGGATTAATAAGGGGAGGCTTGGTGTGCTTTGTGTGGCGGCAAGAACGCCCCACCAACAGGGAAACAGCAGCAACAGCGTGCCTACGGGTTGGTAAAAACGCACGAGGTGGAGATAATGCTTGAATTGCGAACGGAACAGGGGCATGGAGCAGTCTTATGGATATTTCAGCAAAATCTCAAGAACAACGCGTTGGTATTATCGACATTGGCTCAAACTCCGTGCGTTTGGTGATTTATGACGTGGCGTGCGGATTGTGGCACACCTTGTTTAATGAGAAAGCGGCGTGTGGATTAGGCAAAAGCCTCCGTGAAAGGGGGATGCTCGATAAACAAGGCATCGTTGCGGCAGAACAAGCCATCAAACGTTTTATTACGATTGCAAATGCGTATCAGGCAACACCGCTTTATGCTGTTGCAACAGAAGCGGTGCGCTCCGCAACCGACGGACAAGCGTTTGTTGATCATCTTAATGCGACGCATAATATTTGTGTGGATGTGATTAGCGGCGAAGAAGAGGGCTATTATTCCGCACATGGTGTTACAACTGTGATGCCGCACGCCTCCGGTATTTGCGCGGATTTAGGTGGATCAAGCTTAGAACTGATTGTGCTGAATGCTGCAGGTATTGGCGAGCGCGTGACATTGCCGTGTGGCGTGCTCAGTTTATCCAGTTTTAGTTCGCTCAAGCAGGCACAAAGCTATGTAGAAGAGCATTTACAACGCATCACCGTAACGATTCCCTTAGAGAAGACACTTTATGCAGTGGGGGGGAGTTGGCGGTCTTTAGCGCGGTATCACCAAAAAATAACAAGCTACCCGTTAGATCAGGCACATTATTATCACCTTTCTACTGAGCAACTTTTGCCTACCCTGCATCATTTACAAAAAATGGGGGCAGAGCCACACAAGAAATTAGCGGGGGTGAGCAAGGCACGCACTGCCTTGATGCCTTACACCGCGTTGGTCATGACACTGCTGACGCAACGCTATGGATTGTGCCATGTAACATTCTCAGGATATGGCTTGCGCGAAGGCTATTTGGCAGAAAAATTACCAAATTTGCCTGAAAAAACAGCGCTGAGTCCTTTAAAAGGTGAAATTTCTGCCTATACACAAGCGCGAAACAGTGCAACGGCTGATGCGGCGATGTTGCAAGCGTGGCTTATGCCGTTATTTTCAGAAATGCGTATGGAGCGTTTAGAAGCGGCGTGTTTATTAAGTAATATCGCCACGTTTGAGAGCAGTGATCACCGTGCTTTTTTAGGCTTTCAAGCTATTCTCCATGCGCCGTTTGCCACGCTTTCGCATCAAGAACGGGCATTTCTCGCCGTGGTTATTTTTGTACGGTACGCGGGCAAGCAAGAGCCGATGGTTACAACAGCAGCTCTCTCCTTATTAACAAGCGAGGATGTGCAGCTTGCTATTAAACTAGGGCTAGCGATGCGTCTTGCCAAAACGATTACGGGTGGGCAAGATGCGCTGTTGCAGTATACCCCTATAAAGTACAGTTCTAAAGAAAAAATCTCTATCAATTTCCTGCAGCCGCAGTGTGTTGCGAGTAACGAGATTATTATGCAACGACTAGAAAGTCTCAGCAAAGCCTTTTAATCTGATCCTTTTAATCTGAGTTTTTTTATAAGTTGGCACGGCTGTTGCAAGTCTTCACTCGAAGCAAAAATTTTGTTTGAGTAAAAAGGGAGCAGGCCTCCCCTCAAACAGGAGTGAGAGAAGGAATAAATTTATGTTATCCGCAACCACAAACACAGCCGCCCTTACCGCGCAACGGTTTCTTGATGTGTCCAGCAATCAGGCATCATCATCGATTGCCAAAATGTCTTCTGGTAACCGCATTGTGAAAGCCTCTGATGATGCATCGTCCTTAGCGATTGGGAACAAACTGCGTGCCGATATTTCTGCACTGCAACAAGCGGGCAGAAACGCCTCACAAGGAGCCTCGCTCTTGCAGGTGGCTAACGGTGCTATTGATCGTATTGGCGATATTCTTACCCGTCTTAAAACGCTTTCCACACAGGTTGTAAATGGCACGCTGAGTACTTCAGAGCGTCAGTTTGCACAGCAAGAATTCAGTCAGCTTGTAACCCAAGTTGACCAAATCTCCGCACAAACACGGTGGAACAACGTTTCCATGTTAAACGGCGGAGATAAAGCTGTTGCGAATACGAACGCTCTTTTGGCAAACGTGAGTGCAGGGGCGAGTGGCGCATTCGCCGGGGCAACAACGAATGCCTATTTCAATGCAACTACGCCTGCTAACGTTTTTACGGGTTTCACAGGACAAGTGGAAGGGTCTGTGACCAGCGTTAATGTAACGCAAAATGGGACAGCAAACCAGTTTAAAATTGAAATGACCATCGGGACACAGAACTTCGTCGGCTATGCCTCGTATAGCCAGCCGAGTGGGGGTAGTATCACCATGGTGAGCACCAGCAACGATCAGAACACGTTCCAGTTAAAAAACAACAACGGGGCGCTTGGTGTGAGTGCTGCAAACCTGTTGGCTGATTTGAAACAGGCGACGGTATTGAATAGCTCAACTGCTCCTGCCGCAAGTTTCCAGTCCTCTGCTAAGCAAGATTCTGTGGCTGCTGCCTTGATTGATTCAACCGCCGCGAGTTTAGCGACAGTGATTACTGCAAACGGGGCAACGCCTAATGGAACCTACACTATTACCTCTGCCTATGACGCGACAACGCTAGAGTCAACCATTCGGTTGCATAACGCCACGACAGGGGAGGTGTTGAGTGCGGTTGTCGATGATCCTGCTGCAGCAACCGCCAACAAAGCGATTGTGTTTAGTAATGGGGTGCAATTAAACTTTGCAACCGCGCAAATTAACGCACTTGCTGTAACAAACTTAGATGGCATCCGTTTCGGGGTAACATCTGGTGCTGCAACCACCATGGATTTCCAAGTGGGTGCCCTTGCCACAGATTTGCTGCAAATTAGCTTCGTTGCCATGACCTCTACAACGTTAGGGCTTTCAAGTCTTAATGTTGAGACCCTTGCAGGCGGGCAAGCTGCATCAGCAGTGGTGAGCGATGCCATCGCCAAAGTGAACAACGCCCAAGCACAGCTGGGGGCAATTCAATCGCGGATGGAATATGTACAAAGCAACCTTTCCACGATTGTTGAGAACCTTTCTGCGGCAAAAGGCATCTTCTTAGACGTGGATATGTCAAAAGAAATGACGGAATTCACCAAAAACCAAACGCTTATGCAAGCAGGGGTGGCAATGTTAAGTCAAGCCAACCAAATGCCGAAAGAATTACTACAGCTTATTCGTCAATAATATTCTTTAATATTCTTTGTTATTTTTTGGTCAACAGCAACCCTATCAGAAATGATGGGGTTGTTTTGTAAGCAAATAACCGCTTGCCTTTTTAAGAAAATTATCATATCCTCAAGAAATAATCTGACGATGGCAATGCACGCTTTTTCTGCCTCCAGATGAGTGCAGCAGTACGAGTAATGCGTTCTTAAACCCTTCACGTGGCGTCAAAGTTGCGGGGTATTTTTTCGGTACTGACAGTTTACATACAGGTTTTTAACACAAGGTATAGCTATTCTATGATGAAACGGATGCAGGGCGGCAATGGTCGTCGTCGCGATCGCGATAACGGCAACAGATCACGTTCTGGTGGAAATAATACAAAACGCGGGTATTTTGGGGGCAATGGGGGGAGTCAGAATGATCCCCAATACGATCGCCGTATGCGTGCAAAAGCGTTGCAAAATATTGATAAGTATGCGCAAATGGCACGTGATGCGTTGTCGAACGGCGATTTTATTTTAGCAGAGCATTACTATCAGCATGGCGATCACTATTACCGTGTTGCGGCTTCCTTTGGGGACATTCCACAAACACAAAGTTTTGCAGGAGACACGGAAAACACGAGCGATGCTGTCGTTAATAGCGGTGCGCAACTTGACGGAAACACTGCACATTCTTCTGTCTATGCGGGAGAAGAAGACCGCCCGCAAGAGCGTTTCCCGCGCGATACGACCCGTTCGTTTGAGTCAAGATCTCAAAACAGACAGCGCTATCAGCAGCAACCTGATGCGCACTTCCCTGCTCGTCATTCAGAACAAGACGGGGATGCACCGCGTGAAGACCGTGTGCCACGAGATCATCGTGATAACAATGGGCAACAGCGCTTTCGCCCGTATAATAATCGCCGCCCACAACATAATACCAATCGGTCGTTTCAATCACGCGATGGGGAGCAACCACAACGCGTTGCGTCCCAATCCGCTGAAAAAATTGATGCGGCCTTTTTGTTCGGTGCTTTACCTGTTACCGCTACTCCTGTTCCAGCACCTGTTGTGGCTTTTGCCGCAGAAAACGCGGGCGTTGTGACCGCACCAAAGCGTCGGGGCAGACCAGCACGCGTGAAAACAGAAGATTCTGCAACAGACGCTCTTTAAATTTTGCTTTTTCAAGCGCATATCTTTTAAAACGATACTTATCGCACTTCTTTGAGTTGCGATGATTACAAGGAGTAGAAGAGATGAACCTTGAAAAATATACCGATCGCAGTCGTGGTTTCTTGCAAGAGGCGCAGGCTATTGCCATGCGTCGCCGCCATCAGCAGTTCTTGCCGTTGCATATCCTTGCTGCGCTTATGGCCGATGAGGCGGGTTTTTGTGCGGGAATTTTGCAGAAAACTGGTGTGAATCCTGAGAAGATCCGTGTTGATGTTGAAAATGCGCTAGAAAAATTACCCCGTGTGGAAGGGCAGGGCGCAGGCGGGTTGTATGCCCATGCCTCGATAGCCGATTTGTTTGCGCGTGCAGAGCAACTTGCCCAACAAGCAGGCGATAAATTTGTCCCCGTGGAGCGGTTACTACAGGCTTTGGCAACAGGCAAGGAGGAGACAGCGACGCTTCTTAAAAATAACGGCGTGAGTGAACAATCACTCAATAAAGCGATTGAGACCTTAAGACAAGGCAGAACGGCGGATAGTGCGGCGACAGAGAATAACTACGAGGCGCTCAAAAAATACACCCTTGATTTTACGGAGAAAGCGCGGCGTGGCAAGTTAGACCCCGTTATTGGACGGGATGAAGAAATACGTCGCACTATTCAAGTTCTCTCTCGGCGTACGAAAAATAATCCTGTGCTGATTGGCGAACCGGGGGTGGGGAAAACAGCAATCATTGAAGGGCTTGCGTTACGCATTGTCAATGGTGATGTGCCTGATAGCTTAAAAAACAAGCAACTGCTTGCGCTTGATCTAGGCTCACTCGTGGCAGGGGCAAAGTTCCGAGGGGAATTTGAAGAGCGTCTCAAAGCCGTGTTGCAGGAGATTAATAGCGCAGCAGGGCAGGTGATTTTGTTCATCGATGAACTCCACACGCTGGTGGGGGCAGGGGCGGCAGAAGGCTCTATGGATGCCTCAAACATGCTGAAACCCGCACTTGCACGGGGAGAATTGCATTGTGTGGGCGCAACCACGCTCGATGAATATCGAAAGTATATTGAAAAAGACGCAGCCCTTGCGCGGCGTTTCCAACAGGTGTTTGTGGCGCAACCCACTGTTGCCGAGACGATTTCAATTCTGCGGGGTATTAAGGAAAAATATGAGGTGCACCACGGCATTCGCATTGCGGATAATGCCCTGGTTGCCGCCGCAACGCTGTCTGACAGATACATTACCGATAGATTTTTGCCCGACAAAGCGATTGATTTAGTGGATGAAGCGGCGGCACGCCTACGGATGCAGGTGGACTCAAAACCTGAGGAGATTGAGGATCTGGATCGGGCAATTATTCAGTTGAAAATTGAGCAACAAGCCTTGCAAAAAGAGGGTGATAAAGCATCGAGTGAACGCTTACTCATTTTAGAAAAAGAGCTAGCGGATTTAGAAGAAGAATCCGCAACGCTAACAGTGGACTGGCAGCGTGAAAAAGCGAAACACACGGATGTGCAGCAGGTGAAGGAAAAAATCGATGCGCTAAAAAGTGCGTTGGAAGTAGCGCAACGCACAGGGGATTTGGCGCGGGCGGGCGAGATTGCCTACGGGCAACTGCCTGTGTTGCAAAAACAGCTTGAAGCCATGACAACCGCCGATGTGGGGCGATTTGCCGATGAAGTGGTGACAGAGCAAACCATTGCAGGCATCGTGGCGCGGTGGACGGGGATTCCCGTGGAAAAAATGTTAGAAGGAGAGCGCGAAAAGCTGCTCACCATGGAGGCCGTTCTCACACAAAAGGTTGTGGGGCAAGATGCCGCCGTCACCGCGATTAGCAAGGCGGTGCGGCGGGCGCGGGCAGGCTTACAGGATAAAAATCGCCCGATTGGCTCGTTTTTATTTTTAGGACCAACAGGGGTGGGAAAAACCGAACTGAGTAAGGCCATTGCCTTATTTTTGTTTGATGACGAGGCGGCGATGGTGCGCATTGATATGTCGGAATACATGGAAAAGCATGCCGTTGCCCGCCTTGTAGGCGCACCTCCTGGCTATGTGGGCTATGAACAAGGGGGGGTGTTGACAGAAGCGGTGCGCCGTCGCCCCTATCAGGTGGTGTTGTTTGATGAGGTGGAAAAAGCGCACCCTGATGTGTTTAACATTTTGCTGCAAGTGCTCGATGAAGGGCGGCTGACCGATAGTCATGGGCGGACGGTAGATTTCCGCAATACGCTGATTATTCTCACCTCTAATTTAGGGAGCGATGTCTTGAATGAGCAACCGTACGATACGCCTGAGGAGGTTTTACGCCCGCTGGTGATGGACAAAGTGCGGCAACATTTCCGCCCCGAATTTATTAATCGCTTGGATGAAATTTTATTATTCAATCGATTAACCCAAGCGCAAATGGCAGGAATTGTGACTATTCAATTGAAAAAGCTAGAGAACATATTGAGTGAACGCTCACTCGCACTATCGGTGACGGAAGAAGCGCGTGGATGGCTGGCGCAACAGGGGTATGATCCGACCTATGGGGCGCGTCCGTTAAAACGCGTGATCCAGAAATATTTGCAAGATCCGTTAGCCGAGAAGATTTTGCGTGGGGAGATTCTTGAGGGCGCGACGATTACCGTGACGGCGGGGGAATCAGGGTTGATGTTTGCCTAAAACTTGTTGCAGCAATCGCTTTTTCCGGTACGGTATGCCCCTTTATAGGGGCAGGTAGATGCATAGTTTAATAACCTTCCCATGGTGGGTGGCAGCGTTTTGCGCCAGCTTGGGTGGTGCAGCCTATTTTCTGGTGAATCAGCAGGGAAAAGTGTCGCCTGCGCATCTGATGGTGTGGCGCGGGTTAGGGGTTGCGCTGCTCTATGCACCGTTTGCGTTTATTCTTCCATTGCCAACAGATCCGCTGTTTTACATCGTTTCCGTAATATCGGGTTTGTGCATTAGTGTGTATGATTATAAGCTCTTTAGTGGGGCTAAGCACTATGGCGCGGGTAGTCTGTCCCGTTTGCAACCTTTAGGCATTCTGCTGACGTTTCTCCTGTGGTTTATCATTTCAACGCCGTATCGCGTGCATTTTTTAGGGCTGGAGCTGTATAAAATATTGGGGGTCATCGCCTGCTTGTTGATTGGCATGGTGGCGTTGATGTCTGTACGGCGCAATCCGATTTCCCGCGAAGTGCTGTTGTTCATGCTGCCGATGGTGTGTGTGTTGGCCGTGATTGATGTGTGCAACAAAATTGCCATTGGCATTGCGCCGCCGCCGCAGGGGTTGTTGCTCTATCCCATTTTCAATAGTTTTGTGGCGGGATGTATTTCCTTGTGGCGTTGCTACCGCGAGGACAACGCTTTTCGTATTCCCATGCTGTGGCAGCAACCGTTGCTGAAAGTGGCAGGCATTTTCTTGCTGGTGTATATTTGGAATTCAACCAACAAAACATATGCGATGGCAAAAGCAGACAGCCCCTCTTATGTGGTGGCGGTTGCCTCTCTCAGCACGGTGTGGATTTACCTGTTTAATCGCTGGCGTGGGATGTTTGACGCGGCAAATTGGCGGGCAGAGTTTGTGGTGGTTATGGCGATGGTGGGGCTGATTTTGTTGACAGCATAGAAAATGTAGAGATCGCCTTGAGATTTTTGACTGCAAAACAATATACCCATCGCAACTGAAGAAGTTGCGATGAAACGCTCAAGCGCCGCGCAGGCTTTACCGATCGCAAGATTTTTTTTGATAATCTTGAGGTGACAGCAATATCGGCTTGGGCAATCTCCCCGCTTGGAAAAACACAGGCGCCGTTTTTGAGGATAAGGGAGGGGGGCAGGGCGATTGCATTAGAAAAAATAACTCATTGAAAAATAATGGTTTTTCAGAATTTCAACATTAAAGCCTATCGCGTAACTTATTGTTTTTAAAGGAATAAAATTCCTAATGCGATTGCCCTGGGGAGGGGGGGATATTTTACTCAGGAGGATTTAGGGCACCTCTAAAAACCCTATACCAATCCGCTTTAAAAACTAAAGGAACTGGGCCCCTGCCGGAGTTTATCCTCGCGAAGGCGGGGGCAGGGGATTCGTCCTGAGTGAGTGCGTTCTCCGAGCGAATCCCCTGCGACTCGCCGCGCAGGCGCTTGCGCAGCGGGAGGCAGGGGCCCAGAAAATTTTAGAAACTTAAGCGGATTGGTATTAGGTGTGTTGTGGGGATGTCGCAAGCTTTGCGGCGATTTCACGGTGATTCGTAATATAGGCATCCCGCGATCTTTCCGCTTGTGCGATCGCATCGGCATTGCCTGTGCCCTCTTTATAATTACGCGCCATTTCCACAGCACGTTGCAGGAAGCCCAACGCCTCAGGATTATTTTGTTGCTCTAAAAACTCGCCGTATCGAAGGTTGTTCCAGATGCTTTTGTACTCGGGGTCTTCCGTTGCAGGAAGTGTTTCGGTAAGCTCAAAGGCTTCTTGGAAAAGGGTTTCTGCTTCTTTAGAAAGAGAGTCATCATTTCTCTCGACAGCTAGTTTAGCAGTTCTTGTAGCAAGTTCTGTTAGCAGATCAACCGTTGCCCCTGCGAGCGGCATATTACGCGCGATAGCAAGTGTCTCTTTGTTAAAAGAATATGCAGTAGCGTCATCGGATTGCATCAAGCTTAATTGATTCCGTGCTTCTACGTATCCTTTTGCGTAGTTCGCTTGTAGGGCGAGTTCGATAGCCTTATTGAGGTCAATTCTTGCCTGTGCGTAGTATAATTCTTTCTCTTTAGGAGAGGACGCTTTTGTGCCATAGACTCGTTGTACACAGCCGATAGCGGCAAGATTTTGTGCCCATCCAATATAGTCTTGTGCTGCAATAGCGGCATCGCGACCTGCTTCGTAGTAGCGTAATGCGGTGTTAAGATCTTGAGGTTTGGTTACAGAATGCTCAATTAATCCCATCACCCAGTAGATTGAAGCTTGATCGGCATAGGAGAAAGAGCCGATTTTTTTTACATAGTCGCGAACAAAAGCGGGTTCGTTAGCCTTATATAAAACAACTGCTTCTTGTGGTAGCATAAAAAATTCCTCAAAAATTAAAAACAAAATTACATTAATATGCTTGCTAGGCTTTTGCAAGAGGTTTATTGTAGTCCAAAACTAATTCG
>JBILKT010000037.1:0-11679 GCA_044376545.1 Alphaproteobacteria bacterium | reverse complement strand
AGCATCGCTTTTTCACGCGCAAGCCAATGAACCTTGCTAAACACAAGCCCGAAGGGCACAGTGATTAGCGTAGGTGGAATTGTCATCACTCCAAAATAGCGGGGTATACGGGAGTATTTTCCCTATTTTGGAGTGATTTTGCAGCCAAAAAGATCAATTTTAAACTTGTGCGTTAGTTTCGGGACAAGCTCTAAACACGCCCCAACACAATAGACGCATTCGTACCCCCAAACCCAAATGAGTTAGAGAGCACATAATCAAGCTTCTTCTGTTGGGCGGTGTGCGGCACAAAATTGAGGTCGCAGCCTTCAGACGGGTTGTCAAGATTCAGGGTGGGCGGTAACACACCATCCCGCATGGCTAGAATGCTGAAAATAGCCTCAATCGCGCCCGCTGCCCCCAGCAAATGCCCTGTAGACGACTTGGTAGACGACATTGCCAGAGTATAGGCATGGTCACCAAACAAGCGTTTAATGGCTTTCACTTCAATCTCATCGCCAAGGGGGGTAGACGTGCCGTGGGCATTCACATAGCCAATTTTTTCTAAGGGAACGCCTGCCCGTTCAGTTGCCATTTTCATGCAACGATACGCCCCATCGCCGCTTTCGTGTGGGGCGGTGATGTGATACGAATCGCCCGATAAGCCATAGCCTAACACTTCCGCATAGATTTTTGCGCCGCGTTTTTTGGCATGTTCATATTCTTCTAACACGACAACGCCCGCGCCTTCGCCCATCACAAAGCCATCGCGGTCTTTGTCCCACGGACGAGAAGCTTTTGTAGGCGTGTCGTTAAAGTTGGTAGACAGCGCGCGTAATGCTGCAAATCCTGCCATACCAAGGCGGGATACTGCGCCTTCTGCACCGCCTGCCACCATCACATCTGCGTCCCCCCATTGGATAAGACGTGCGGCATCACCAATAGCATGGCATCCCGTGGAGCACGCGGTAACAACGGCATGATTCGGGCCTTTAAAGCCGTATTTTATGGAAATTTGCCCCGAGATGAGGTTAATCAAGCAAGAGGGAATGAAAAACGGACTCACCCGACGCGGGCCTTTTTCATGCAGCGTTACGGCTGTTTCAGCAATGCCATTGAGCCCGCCAATCCCTGAGCCAACCATGACCCCTGTGCGATACTGTTGTTCATCGGTTTCGGGTTTCCACCCTGCATCCTGCACCGCTTCTGCAGCGGCTGCTAGACCATAAATAATAAATGGCTCAATACGCCGGAGTTCTTTGGCTTCAATAAAATCGAGCGGGTTAAAGAGATCCGTACGCCCTGCAATTTGTCCTGCTATTTTTGCAGGCAGGTCGCTTGTTTCAAATCCCTGAATTGTGCTTAAACCCGACTGGGACGAGGTGATTTTTTCCCACGTCTTTGCAACGCCTGTAGCAAGCGGAGTGACCAATCCAAGCCCTGTAACAACAACACGACGCATAATACTCTTCTTGTTTGTTTTTTACTTATATATACATCACACTATACCTTTTGCACAGGAAGAATGTGCAACGTTTCGCTGGGGCGCCGCGCGGGCTTTACCGCTCGCAAGGTGTTTGTGCAAATCTTGAGGTGCGAGCGGTATATAAACTTGCACCAAGAGATAACTTTCTGGACCCCTGCCTTCGCAGGGGATTCGCTCAAGATGGTTGCTTAACTAGCACGAACTCCCTGCGAAGGCAGGGTCCAGTTTCTGGTGCAGATTTATAGTGTGATGTTATAGGAGCGGCAACCACGCAATAAGGCAGTTGCCGCACTGTAATCTTACGCGTTTGCTTCAATAAAGTTCACAGCATCCTGCACGGTGAGGATATTTTCTGCTGCATCATCAGGAATTTCGATGCCGAATTCTTCTTCCAACGCCATAATAAATTCCACTGTGCTTAGACTATCTGCGCCTAAGTCATCAATAAAGCTGGCAGTTGCGGTTACTTTTGTTTCTTCAACGCCTAAGCGTTCTACAACGATTTTTTTAACGCGATCAGCAACGTCAGTCATTTTTAATCTCCTTATGATATAATCTGCTTTTAAGCTGCCGATTGATAGCAATACACAGCACGCTTAGCAAAAGCATTTTGCTGCCTAGCATATCTTTTTCTGGTTGCCTATAGGAAAAAAGCAAACAGGGCAAACAGGGCCTTAGACCCTCAGCACATAGCCCTGTCCGCGCATGGTTTGCAGAAACCGCGTTAAATTAGGGCTTTTTTTGCGGAGTCGTGTTATGTGCACGTCTATGGCTCTGCCTTCTGTTGCGGCAAGCCCGAGTTTTTTTGCGATGTCCTCTCGAGAGACAGCAATATTGGGGGTTGTGGCTAACAAGGAAAGCAGTTGTTGTTCGGTAGTAGTAAGAGCAATAGGCATGCCATGATGCGTTAATTCTTGGGTGGGGCGCGAAAAGGTGTACTCACCGAAGGTGAGGGGGGAGAGATCTAAGGCAGGTTCCGCCACGGCTGTTCTTTTTAGAATAGATTTAATGCGGAGCAGCAACTCTTTTGGTTCAAAGGGTTTGGTGATATAGTCATCTGCCCCTGCTTCTAAGCCCTTGATGCGGTGGGTTGTTTCGCCCAATGCGGTGAGCATAATAACGGGGGTGTTATCGGTTTTCCGTGCGTGCTCTAGGAATTCTATCCCTGTTGTGGTGGGCATCATCACGTCTAGTACCCACAAATCAAACTGAAATAATGCACAGAGTTCGGTTGCTTCTGCGGCACTGGCAGCGGTAGTCACAACAAATCCTTGCGCCGTGAGAAATTTTTTCAATAGCGCGTTCAGACGTGTATCATCGTCAACAACAAGGAGATGGTAAAAAGGGGAGGGGAGAGTCATTGTTTAATCGTCAACAGAGCCTAAAATCTTCAAAAGAGTACTCTTTTTTAACTTCCCTGCTTTATGGTAGGTGTTGCATCTTAGCATGAATAGGATACAAACGCCAGTATGACGGATACTGCTACCAAAAAGAAAGTGATGATTGTTGAGGACAACGACCTCAACATGAAGCTGTTTACAGACCTGCTCCACGCAGCGGGCTATGCTGTTGTCTCAACACAAAATGGGTTGTTGGGATATCAACTGGCAAAGGATGAAAATCCAGACCTTATTCTGATGGATATTCAGTTGCCTGATATTTCAGGATTAGAAATAACCGCGCTGATTAAGGCCGACCCTACCCTTGATAAAATCCCGATTATCGCGATTACCGCTTACGCGATGAAGGGTGATGAAGAGAAAATCCGTCAAGGAGGCTGCGATTTATACCTCGCAAAGCCAATTTCTATACCGCATTTTTTTGCCGCGATTCAGCAGCTTTTAGGATAACACCATGCCAGGGCGTGTGTTAATTGTTGACGATATAGCACATAATATCAAGCTGTTAGAAACAAAGCTTTCTGCTGAGTATTATGATGTTATTGCTGCCTCAAGTGGTATGGAAGCCCTAAAACTCGCACAAGAACAATTGCCAGACATTATTCTGCTGGACGTGATGATGCCTGAAATGGATGGTTTTGAGACGTGTGCGAAGCTCAAAGGGAATGCTGTAACCCAGCATATTCCCGTGATTATGGTTACCGCCCTGAGTGACACGCGTGATAAAGTGCGAGGGCTTGAAGCGGGTGCTGATGAATTTATTAGTAAGCCTATTCGCGATTTGCCCCTTTTTGCAAGGGTTAGGGCGTTAGTACGCTTAAAAACATTAATGGATGCGTGGCGGGTGCGTGAAGAAACGTCTGCTGATTTAGGGTTGTTTGAAAAATCCTATATTTCTGAAGAGACGATGAAGGGCGTAGATATTGCCTTTTTGACAGAAGAGAAGGTTCTTGTGCAGCGCTTACAAGAGGCATTGGAGCAAGACCAACACACGATACATGCGTTTGATACGCTTGAAAGTTTTTGTCATGCGTTGCAAAAAAATCACTATGATATTGCGGTAAGCACGCTTTACGTTGGTGGCAAGGATGTCTTGATGCCGTGCTCGCAAATTCGCGTGAAGGAAAAAAATCGCAACATCCCTATTTTGTTGGTTGCTGAGGAGGCTGATGAACCGCTGTTGCTCAAAGCGCTGGAAATTGGCATTAACGATTATATCATGCGCCCGATTGATAGTTTTGAGCTGCGGGCACGGGTGCGTACGCAAATTCGCCGTTTGCGGTATCAACAGAGCCTCAAGGAAAATTTTGAGAAGTCTATCAGTCTCGCGCTGACCGATGACTTAACGAAGCTGTATAATCGCCGCTATTTCAATGCCCATCTTGATAGCTTGTTGCAACAGAGTGCAGAGCAGCAGAAATCGGTGGTGTTACTGGTGATTGATATTGATAAATTTAAGACTATCAATGACACCTATGGCCATGACGAAGGAGACAAAATTCTTGCCGATGTTGCGGCGCGGTTGACACAAGGTGTGCGTGATAGCGACCTTATCGCGCGTCTTGGGGGAGAAGAGTTTGTGGTGGTGATGCCTGATGCTCGTACAGGTGTGGGGCTACAAGTGGCAGAGCGGCTACGTAATTTTATGGAATCGTATCCTTTTCTCTTATTGTCGGGACAGGAGGTATTGGTCACGGTGAGTGTTGGACTTGCGTGTAGTAACGCAGTCAAGGGCATTGGTAGAGCTTCTTTACTTAAGGCTGCTGATGAAGCGCTCTACAAGGCAAAACGTTCAGGTCGTAACCGCGTTGTGGTTGGGAATATACAGCGGAAGCTGAGAGGGACGGTTTAGGAGAGGGGGTGGTTTTAGGTTTTAGGGTTTAGGGTTTAGGGTTTAGGTTTTAGGTTTTAGGTTTTAGGAGATGGCATAGTAGAGCACAATCGACAATAACCGTTACTCTATATTGGTTTCTGGACCCCTCCCGCTGCGCAAGCGCCTGCGCAGTGGGAGGCTGGTCCAAAAAATACGGAAAATATCGTAACTACCTAGCTACGGTCATCTTCTGATCCTCAAGGTACAAGGCACTAGGGGCTAGGCACTAGAGACGAGGAAAAGAAAGAGTATCAAAATACTCCCTTCTTTTTCCTCGTGCCTAGCGCCCCGTGCGTTGAAGAGTAGCTAGGGAGTTACATCTATTTTTAGATAAACTGCTTGAGATGTCTGTGCAGCTTTTGGCGGTTTTCTGTAAAAGCATAGGGTTCATGCACGCTTCCAAATATTCAGTAAAGGTGCCTACATCGCAACGCGCAAAATATTCCAGCATTGATTCTTCTTTTGAGGGGGGGGCAATTCTAACGCGGCTTCACGTCGTTTGTTTTTTTTGTTATAGATTTAACAACATCATCTTTTGCAGCTGGCGTCTTATCCCATATTAGAATCCGGTGTGTTTGATTGAATTGATCAATACGTTTGCGGCGTTCTCTTTCAGTCTTTTCTGGCATTGCAGCAAGAACTTCCGCATCTAAAGGATGTTGATCAGAAAGCTCATTGTGGCTTAATCGTTTAAAAGCTTTAGCGGCGCGTTTGTCTGCCGTAAGCAAGATAATCAGCGCATTATCAGGAACATCCTTATTCAATAATAATGTTTGTAGAATAGAAATCTCTCCTCTGTCTTGATGGAAAATAATGTCTCTTCCTTTGTAAGCTCTTGATTTTTCTTGTAATTCTAACAGATCTGTTAACGTCATTGATTCTGGAAGTTTTTGCGTTGCCAAAAATTTCTGGCTCAGGTAACCCAACCGATTTTTGCCACAGGGCGTTGCGCCAAAAACAGTAATATTGTTGCGATATTCATGGAGGGTTTCTTGGAACTTTTTTGTGCCTTTGCCGTGCATTGTCTCTGTTAAGAGCAGCGGCGATACAAATCCTAATTCATCTAACAGCATGTCAGTCATGCCAAGTGTTGCATGTATCGTTTTCGATGCTTTGTTTGCTTTGCAAATTTTATCAAGCAACCCAGCAAGGGTAAAGTTTTTTTGGGCGCACGTATCGAAGAAAAATACAACATTGTGAGGTTTTTGCTCAGAACTTGAAGTATTCATAAAATATACACTCTCAAAACGTAACTACCTAGCTACTCTTCAAGGCACGAGGCACGAGGCACGAGGAAAAAGGAAGAGTACCAAAATAGCCCCTTCTTTTTCCTCGTGCCTCGTGCCTCGTGCCTTTTAGCAAGAAGTCATGGTAGGTGGGTAGTTACCTCAAAACAGCCATTAAACATCCCGCTCCCACACCGCCATAAAAAACCCATCCATGCCATGTTGCGCGGGGGTAAGTTGCAGCGTATCAGGCGCAAGGGTGTGCGCTAATTGCATCACAAAGGGCGTGTGGAGGAGAGATTCTAGCACCGCCGCAACACGCACGGGCGTAAAGTGTGGAAAATTTTCTACAAACCACACGGCCTGCTGTTGATTTTCTTCGGGTAACAGCGAACAGGTGGAATACATAAGCCGTCCGCCCTTTTTCACCAAGGGTGCGGCAAGGGTAAGCAGTTCTTGTTGTTTTTGTTGTAGTTCGCTCACCGCTTCTCTATCATAGCGCGTGCGGGCATCAGGATTGCGCCGCCACGTGCCACTGCCTGAACACGGCGCATCAATCAATACGCGGTCAAATTTTTCTTTTTGCCGACGCACCCATTGATCATCCAATAAGCGCAACGACGTATTATCCACGCCCGCACGGCGCAAGCGCAATTTTGCCCGTTCCAAACGCTTATCATGGACATCACAGGCAACAAGTCGCCCTTTGTTTTGCATGGTTGCCGCCAGCGCGAGGGTTTTGCCGCCTGCCCCTGCACAGAGGTCAAGCACTGCCATCCCTGCTTTCGCCTCCAACGCCAACGCACATAATTGCGAGCTTTCATCTTGCACTTCCACCCAGCCGTTTTTGAAAACCGCAAATGTTTCAAGGGGAATGCGTTTGGTGAGACGAATCCCTACGGGCGAATACGTGCAAGCCTCCGCATTCACGCCGCTGTGCAGCAGACTTGCCATCACCTCGTCACGGGTTGCTTTTAAGGTATTCGCCCGCAAATCTAACGGCGCAGAGCGTTGCAGGGCATTAAGCTCCGTTGCCAGCCGCTCGCCGAATTGCTGTTGCAAGGAAGGAAGCAGTTCATCAGGGCACTCTCCCTGCACACCCAACGGCACCGCAAGGCTTGCATCGCCCAGTTGTTGTTTAAGGGTGCGAAGAAGCTTTATTTCGCTTTTATCTAACACAGGGGGCGCATAGCGTTCGCCTGAAAACAGGGTTTCTAAAGTTTGCTCTGCCATTTTTGTGCTGAGAACATGATAGGCAATGAGAATATCACGCGCTGTAGGGTGCAACACGCCTGCCACCTCTAAATGCCACGCAATCCGCCGCTGATAGCGCAAAAACCCGAAAAATTGCCCGCTGATTTCCTGCCTGTCTTTCGAGCCAATAAAGCGGCGTTCCTTCACATAGCGTTGCAACAGCCTATCGGCGGGAATATCGGGATTATCGCGATACTCATCAACGAGTTCAAGGAGGGCGGCAAGGTGGGCTGAGGGGATCATGATATTCTTTTCTGCAGGTGGATCATGAAGTTCATACGTTCATGGAGAATGGCAATAATAATGGCTTTCTCAGAGGGCTGAGGACGCACAAAGAAAACGCGGTGGCGTTCACAGCGGCACATCCGAATGTTTGGAAATTTTCGATTGTAGAGCCTTGATACAGCACGGTTCGCGGCAATGTCATAAAAACACTGCTGTAATAAAGACGCATAACGATGCGCTTGTTTATATCCCCAGCGATTTTCCGTATATACCGCTCGCACCTGAAGATTTGCAAAAAGATCTTGCGAGCGGTAAAGCCCGCGCGGCGCTTGAGCGTTTCATCGCAACTTCTTCAGTTGCGATGGGTATAGGTAAAAATATCAGCAAGATCTTTTTCTGCTGGTGGTGTTATCTCAAAAGGAAAGCTCATGCAGTCGGCTTGCCCAGTGTTTCTTCAAATATTTGCATCACTGATTTACTGACAACATTTCCCTGATACACATCTTGCATACGGGACTCTAACAACGCTAGCAGTTTTTCCATTTCAGCGTGTTCTTCCTCGGTTAAGGTGGCTTCATCGTCTTCGTCTATCCAATATTTTTTTTCTGCCGCTGGGCTTGTGTTTGAAGCAGGCGTTCCCCCCGCGTCTTGACGCTGTTGTTCTTCTGCAATGTCGAGGATGAAAGGGGTCATAAATAATCTCTTTAAGAATTTCTACTCTATCTTAAAAATGTAAAAAAAGCCATTGCTTTTTACCCCAAGCGAATTTCTGCCATTACATAAATAAAATGCTTGACGCATATGCATAGATATTATAAGGAGGGTGTATTCTTTATGCCCCATAGGAGGTATTAATTATGCAGGACTTGTTGTCCTGACACACGAGACATAATATTATATTCCCCCTAGTTCTTCTGAAAAGAATTGAATTAGGGGGATCCATTCTCACCCCCGCCGCGCCACCGCCGCCTGATACGTATTCTCCAGCAAACACGCAATCGTCATCGGCCCTACGCCACCGGGAACGGGCGTAATCGCTGTAGTTTTTGGCGCAACAGCGGCAAAGTCCACATCGCCCACCAGCGTACCGTTATCCAAGCGATTAATCCCCACATCCAGCACAATCGCCCCGTCTTTCACCCAATCGGCTTTCACAAAATGGGGCTTGCCGATAGCTGCAACCAGAATATCTGCCGTGCGGCACAACGCGGCTAAATCCTTCGTTTTGGAATGGGCAATCGTCACCGTGCAATGTTGCGCGAGCAGCAAGGCTGCAACGGGCTTGCCCACAATGTTAGACCGCCCGATAACCACGGCATGTTTGCCTGAGAGGTCTTGCGACACATAGTGCTGTAATAATTTCAAGCACCCCAAAGGCGTACACGGCACAAACCCTTGCAGCCCCACCGATAATTTCCCCACATTCACAGGGTGAAAACCATCCACATCTTTTGCAGGGTCAAGGGTGTTGATAACTTCTTGGGCATCCAAATGCGCGGGCAGAGGGAGCTGCACCAAAATCCCATCCACCGCATTATCTGCATTCAATTGTTGCACTAATGCCAACAAATCCCTTTGTGTGGTGTTAGCAGGGAGAATATGCTCAAAGGAATTCATGCCCACTGCCGCGCATTGTTTGCCCTTGTTACGCACATACACATGGCTTGCAGGGTCATCCCCCACCAACACCACGGCAAGCCCTGGGGTGATGCCGCGCGTTGCCTTTAACGCTGCCACTTTTGCGGTTAAATCAGTGCGTACTGTCGCACTCAGTGCTTTTCCATCCATCAGGATACTCTTAGACACGGGCAAAAATCTCCCACAGTAAATTCACAAAAAAGTTGAGCAGTAAAATCAACACAATCGGCGAGAGATCAATCTGCATCACGGGCAAAAAACGGCGCAACAATCGCCGAATAGGCTTTAACGCTGGCTCTGTTAGGTTAAAGCAAACATCTTCCACCGTGAGCACAAAACGGCTTGAGCGATTCAAAATGCCAAAATGCAGCAACAGAGAGACGACAGTAGCGGTAATCAAAACCCAAATATAGATTGAAACGGCTTCGGTAATCAGCTTAAGAAAGGCAATCATGGTATACCCTTGCGAGGATGGAATGAGCGTAGAAATACAGACCAAGCGGTTATATACCGCAAGTATTAAAAAACAGAAACGAAAAACCCCGCTTGTGTGTTTAACGGCGTATAGTGCGCCGATGGCAACACTGCTTGACCCGCACGTTGATATTTTGCTCGTGGGCGATTCACTCGGCATGGTTGTCTATGGCTTGCCGTCTACCCTGCACGTAACGCTCGAGATGATGATTAATCACGGGGCTGCGGTAGTGCGCGGGTCGCAAAAAGCCTGTGTAGTGGTGGATTTGCCGTTTGGGAGCTATCAACAGTCGCCACAACAAGCGTTTCAGAATGCCGCACGCGTGCTGTCTGAAACAGGGTGCCAAGCAGTAAAGCTGGAGGGCGGCGCAGAAATGGCACCCACTGTTGGGTTTTTGACCCAACGGGGCATTCCCGTCATGGCGCATATTGGCTTGCAACCGCAATCGATGAACGTCTATGGCGGGTTTAAAGTACAAGGCAAAGAAACAGCCGAACAACAAACACTCTTAGAGGCCGCCCAAGCCCTTGAAGCAGCAGACGCATTTGCCGTGGTAATTGAGGGTGTGAAAGAGGCAACAGCACGGCACATCACCGAACAGCTTACCATTCCGACCATTGGCATTGGTGCCTCGCCCACCTGCGATGGGCAGGTATTGGTAACGGATGATTTGCTCGGGCTGTTAAGTAATTTTAAACCAAAGTTTGTTAAGCAATATGCATCGCTATCCCCTGTGATTACCAAGGCGGCGGAACAATTCGCAGCGGACGTGCGCAACCGAGGCTTCCCCACAACAGAGCAAACCTATTCATGATCACCCTCCAAGACCTCAAACCGCTCCGCCAGCAAATCTTGGAATGGCGCAAGAAAGACAAAGTTATTGGCTTTGTCCCCACCATGGGCGCGTTGCATAAGGGACATTTATCGCTCGTCGAAGCCGCGCAAGAAGAATGTCACCACGTGGTGGTGAGTATTTTTGTCAATCCCTTGCAATTTGGTTTTGGGGAAGATTTCGGGCGGTATCCGCGTCAGCTGGGTAGTGATGCTCTCCTCCTCAAGGAAGCAAAAACCAGCCTGCTTTACACACCAACAGTAGATATGATGTACCCAGAAGGGTTTTCCACCACGGTTACTGTCACCAAAGAGTTAACAGGTAAATTATGTGGCGCAACGCGGCAGGGACATTTCGAGGGCGTTGCCACCGTTGTCACCAAACTGTTTAATCACGTGCAGCCTGATATGGCGTTTTTTGGCGAAAAAGACTATCAACAGCTATTGGTTATTAGAAAAATGACCACCGATTTAGATTTCCCCATCCATATTGTCAGCGTACCCATTGCCCGTGAAGCCGATGGCCTTGCCTTGTCTTCCCGCAATCAATACATCTCACCCAATGATAGACAAACAGCAGCCCTCTTACAGCAAATATTGAAATGGGTAAAACGATCCTTGCGCGATGCGATGCCGCACGAATATCCCGCCATTTGCGAAGCCGCGGCGAGCAAATTACGCACCGCAGGCTTTGACAAGGTGGATTATGTGCAAATCTTGCACGTCCCCTCTCTCACCCCCATCCATGACAGAGCACACCTTGATTCTGCCCGCATTTTTGCCGCCGCCTATTTAGATAAAACACGCCTGATTGATAATATTGTGGCGGGGTGAGGGGGGGGGAGTTTAGGGTTTAGGGTGTAGGGTGTAGGCATTGGTGGGGTTTCGGGTTTTGGGTGTAGGGTGTAGGCATTGGTGGGGTTTCGGGTTTTGGGTTTCGTAAATAGCATAGACGTAACGATGATACCAAAATCGTCACCCCGTTTTTATACACCTCTCGGGCAGTCCTAGACGAGTAATGATGTTTTGAGATTTTTAGCAGGCTGCAACAACAAAGCCCGTCGCCCCGCTACCCCGAAGGTCGTGTAGACCTTTGGGGAAGTGCGGGGTCTGGAAAGATTTCCATCATAACCAACTGTCACCCCGTTTTTATGACGGGGTCTGGTAATTCTTATATCCTCATAACCGTCACCCCGTCTTCATGACGGGGTTTAAAAGACTTCCATCGATGCAAATGTCACCCCGTTTTTATAACGGGGTCTGGATTTAAAACGCCTACTACGAACGTATCG
>JBILKT010000036.1:0-11737 GCA_044376545.1 Alphaproteobacteria bacterium | reverse complement strand
CGCAGGGGATTCGGTCGGGGTGATTGCTCACTCAAGGAGAATCCCCTGCGACTCGCCGCGCAGGCGCTTGCGCAGCGGGAGGCAGGGGTCCAGCTATCTTATTTATGACGCATTCCTTTAGAAACTTAAGCGAATTGGTATAATCTGGGCTCTGTTAATAAAAAAGCGGAGGATTGCTCCCCCGCTTCTCTATGTATTTAGCAAATCGTTAGAAACTACGCCACGTCTTCAGCTTCAGCAGCGTCTTCAGCTTCAGCAGCGGCTTCTTCCAGCTTCATGGTGAGGCGGATTTTGCCGCGCTCATCAATGCCCACCACTTTCACTTTAATAACATCACCCATTTTCACGATGTCAGAAACCTGCTTCACGCGATAGTTCGCCATCTCGCTGATGTGCACCAAGCCATCTTTTGCGCCGAGGAAGTTCACGAACGCGCCGAACTCGACGATGCGTACTACTGTACCCTCGTAAATTTCGCCGATTTCTGGCACGGCAACAATCGCCCGAATACGACGGATTGCCTCATTGGTAGCCTCTTCTGAGGTTGCTGCGATTTTAATTGTGCCATCTTCACCGATGTCCACTTTCGCGCCGCTGAGTTCGCAAATTTCGCGAATCACTTTGCCGCCCGAGCCAATCACATCGCGGATTTTATCCTTGTCGATTTTGATGGTGTGAATACGCGGTGCATGTTGGCTCACACCATCACGCGGGGTATCTAAACCCTTTTGCATTTCGCCTAGGATATGCAAGCGACCGTCTTTGGCTTGCGCCAAGGCTTGCTCCATAATCTCCGCGGTGATGCTGGTGATTTTGATGTCCATTTGCAGCGCGGTTACCCCGTTTGAAGTCCCTGCCACTTTAAAGTCCATGTCCCCTAGGTGATCTTCATCGCCCAAGATGTCAGACAGGACAGCAAAGTCCTTACCTTCTTTAATGAGACCCATCGCAATCCCTGCAACAGGGCGTTCCAGTGGCACGCCTGCATCCATTAAGGATAATGAGCCACCGCACACGGTTGCCATGGAAGACGAGCCGTTTGACTCGGTAATTTCAGACACAATACGAATGGTATACGGGAAAGTTTCTTTTGCAGGTAATAACGGACGAATGGCACGCCATGCGAGCTTTCCATGCCCAATTTCCCGACGACCGGGTGAACCCATGCGCCCTGTTTCGCCGACGCTGTAGGGAGGGAAGTTGTAGTGCAACATGAAATTCTCGTAACGTTCGCCTTCCAGCGCATCAATCATTTGCTCATCATCGCCTGTGCCCAAGGTGGTAACAACAATCGCTTGTGTTTCGCCACGGGTGAACAAGGCACTCCCATGCGTGCGCGGCAAAATGCCGACTTCAGACTCAATACGGCGAATATCGGTGGTGCTGCGCCCATCAATCCGCTTGCCTGTTTTGAGCACATCCAGACGCAAAATATCCGCTTCGAGGTGCTTAAATTCAGACAACAGTTTCACTTTAGAAACGTCAGCATCTTCCGCAAACGCTTCTAATACTTTTTGCTTTGCTGCATCGATTTTCTCACGACGCGGCTGCTTGTCTTTTTCTTTGTACGCCGCAACAAGGTCTTTTTGTGCCAGTGTCGCAATTTTCTTTTTCACATCGGCAGACAGTGCCCCTTTTTCAAGGTCAATATCCCATGGGTCTTTCGCACAGGTTTCCGCCAACTGAATAATTGCTTGAATAACCGTATTATAGGCTTCTTGTCCAAACTTCACCGCGCCTAACATGATTTCTTCCGAAAGCTCTTTTGCTTCTGATTCAACCATCAACACGCCTTCGGTGGTGCCTGCAACAACGAGCTCTAAAGAACCCTCTTCAATCTCGCGTGGGGTGGGGTTGAGGATGTATTGTCCATCAATGTATCCCACTTTTGCCGCGGCAATGGGCCCCATGAAGGGCAAACCAGACAGCGTGAGGGCAGCAGACGCACCAATGATAGAGATAATATCGCTATCGGCATCGCTGTCATAGCTCAGCACCGTACACACCACCTGTGTTTCGTGCTTAAAACCACTGATGAACAGGGGGCGAATGGGGCGATCAATGAGGCGAGAAACCAGCGTTTCTTTTTCTGTAGGGCGACCTTCGCGCTTGAAAAATCCCCCTGGAATGCGACCAGCCGCAAAAAATTTCTCTTGGAAATTGACGGTGAGCGGGAAAAAATCAATATCGGGTTTAGCTTCTTTAGCGGCAACAACGGTACACAAAACGGTTGTCTCGCCTAAAGTTGCCATCACGGCAGCATCAGCCTGACGCGCCACTTTGCCTGTCTCCAGAATAAGGGTACGTCCACCCCATTCAATTTCTTTACGGTATACTTTGAACATTCTGTATTTTCCTATTTTTATCCATTTACTGCGCGGGTTCTAGCAGATATTTTGGAAAAGCGAAACATAAATAAAATAAAGGACTGTCTTGCACAGGCTTACACCGCTCGCTGCTCAAGCGCATGAAAAGTCCTACATCCCCGCCAAAAACTCTTTCGTGAGAATTTTTCCCTGCTCCACGGCAGGTTGGTCAAATGCATTAACACCCCAGAGATGCGCCGCTAGAATGGTCTTCAGCATATCGTGCATGAGTAACGCGCCTAATGTTTGCTCGTTTACTGCCGCAACCCGCAGAACGTTCACAGGACAACGATTTTTCACCAACGTCAGAATAATCGCTTCTTGCTCGGCGGAGAATAAATCGCCCATCGTTTTATTTTGTAAGTAGGCTAAGCGGGGGTCGTTGGTAATTGTGGGAGAAATCCTATCGCCTACCCCTTTTGTTTCTTTGGTGATGATAGTAAACAGCTTGTCTTTTGCGCCGTCAAGATAGAGCTGCAACTGGCTGTGTTGGTCAACCGTGCCAAGGGCGCGAATGGGGGTTGTCCCCTTCCCGTTTTTACCAATACTTTCTGCCCAAAGCTGTTGATACCACAAACCAAAGCAAGACAACTGATCACTATACGGCATCACCACTGACTGACTTTTTCCCTGAGTCTCTGCGCTCACAGCTAATGCAGCGGCTTGCGCACAGGCAAGTGTTTCAGGTGCATCCTGCAACAGGCTTTGCAGCACACTACTTGCTCCTTGTCGCAGCGCAGATACATCAAGCCCCGCAACCATAGCAGGCAACAGTGCCACAACAGACAATACGGAGAACCGCCCCCCAATATTCGGATCATGATCAAAACACGGCAAGGCGTGGTGTTGGGCAAACTGCTTTAAGGGATTATCGGTTGGCTCGGTAATCACCACAAAATGGTCAGTAACTGGCAATTTTTTTTGGCTAAAGCGTGCAAACAGCGTGAACAGCTGCATGAGCGTTTCCGCCGTGCCGCCAGATTTAGAAATGACGATGCAGGCTGTTTCTTTCAGGTTGAGACTCGCATACAACGCCTCAAACGTTTCAGGGTCAACATTATCAAGGAAATGGAGTTGCGGTGTTGTGCCAAATTGTGGGGATTTCAACCCATACAACGTTTGTCCCCCTAACGAGGAGCCACCTGTTCCCAAAATAAGAATATGCTTAAAATTCTCACGTAATCGCATTGCTGTTGCGCTTACTGCCGCAATATCGGCTGTTTGCTCTGGCAGACGCAACAAGGGCAGAGAATTGTTCGTATAAGCACGGCGCAACGCCGCAACGCCTACCGCCGTCTTGGCAAGTGCCTGTTCATACTGCGCTTTATCAAGAATGCCATTCTCAAAGCAGCAATCAATTTCTTGGGTGAATACCATAAAGGCTATTTATTTTGGGTTTCCAACAATAGCAATAACTAATGCATCGCTGTGAAACACCGTAGCCGCAAGTTGATTAATTTGTTCTAAAGTGACAGCCGAAATCAGCGTTTCTCTTTTTTCCAAGAAATCTTTTGGTAAATTATAGTATTGCATGGCAGACGCAAGGCTCGCTAAGCGATCGGTATTATCCAAATCAAGCGGGAAAGAGCCATTTTCATGGTCTTTCGCATCTTGCAGTTCTGCTGCGGTAATGCCGTTTTTCGCAACATCTGCCAAAATTTCTTTGGTCAGGGTCAGGGCTTTTGTCACGGTTTCATTCGCACTGGAGACTTGCCCGAAGAACAACGGCTGCGCGATGGTATCTGTCAACGCCGTGCCAATACCGTAGGTTAAGCCCCGTTTTTCGCGCACTTCATGCATGAGGCGCGAGGCGAATCCCCCGCCACCAATCACATAATTCAGCAACGTTGCTGCGTAATAGTCTTTATCAGTGCGGCGCACGCCTGTTTGCCCAAAAATCGCCACACTTTGCGGCAGGGAAACTTTTTCTACCACTGTCGTTCCGCTTTTTTGCACCACTTGCACCGCAACAGGGGCAGGCACGGTAATCACAGGAAGTTTACCAAAAATGCCTTCAACCAGTTGCGTTGCTTGCGCTTTGTTCACCCCCCCTGCCACGCTAATAATCAGCGCATTGCGCCCAAGGCGCGTTGTGGCAAATTGCTGCACATCTTTCAACGTCAGTTTCTCAACTGTCGCCATCTCCCCTTCGTTGGGAACGCTATAGGGATGCCCCTTAAATGCCGTTTTCCACCATAGCTTTTTGGCTTGTTCGGCGGTATTTTGATTGGCGGCTTGTAAGCTAGAAAGCTGTTGTGCTTTCACGCGGGCAAACGAGGTTTTATCAAGGCGCGGCTGTGTTAAGGCGAGGGAAGCAAGTTCAATCGCTTTCGGCAGATTCTCGGTTAACGTTTGCAGCGTGCCGCTGAAATAATCCCGCCCTGTGTTGAAACTCAGGCGTACCGCGTATTCATCAAGCTGCTTGCTAAATGCAAGAGAGTCATATTGCCCCGCGCCTTCCAACAACATTTGGGTAGCAACCGTGGTCAGCCCTGCTTTGGTTGCCCCATCAGCCGCCGCGCCGCCTTTCACCATAAAATTAATCGTCACCAACGGCACGGCATGGTCTTCAACCAACCATGCTGTAATGCCTGAGGGAGTGGTGATGTCTTGAATCGCGACCATAGACTTGCTTTCTTGGGGAGTAAATAGAGTAAAGAGGAGGAGGAAGAGAGATATTTTACCCCTCACCCCAACCCTCTCCCACAAGGGGAGAGGGGGCATCTGCGTAGTGCTTGCAACAATTTTTACAAGATGTGTACAAAGAATATAACACAAAGAAAACTCCCTCTCCCCTTGTGGGAGAGGGTTGGGGTGAGGGGGATTTCCAGAAACGTCTCCTGACATAAAAACTATCATTTTTTCTTCGCAGGCAACAAATACCCCGTGGCAGAGGCCCGCACATCCAACAACGCCGCTGCACCTTTCACGCGCTCTGCCGTAACACCACCAATACGGCTTGGCCATTCTTCAATATAGTTCATCGGCAGTCCCAAGGCGAGGGTTTCCCCCACCACCGTTGCAGGATGCATCAGGCTATCACGGGCATACACCGCCTCTGCCTGCATGGAACGCACTGTACGTTGTAATTCCTCAAGGAGAACGGGCTTAGTGCGTAGTGCAGCAATCTCTGCTTCCACCGCGCTGGTCACAGCGGCGAGTCCCGCTGCGCTGTCATCAACGGGCACTACATCAATCACCAGTGTACTATCACCGCGTTTTGCCGCCTCATAATACACAGTCACACTGGTGGCGATTTTCTTCTTTAAAACCAATTTTTCATAAAGACGGCTCGACTCCCCGCCGCCTAAAATCTCCGCAAACACTTCTAACGCATCCACAATGCCTTTGTCCTCGCCCACCGTTGCATAGCTCGGCACAACATATTGCCGCCGCCATAACGGCATTTGCACATTGGAGAGGCGCATTTCAATAGTACGCGCCGCAAGCTGTGGTGGCTCTTTCATCACAGGGCTTTTCACAACCGCGCGAGAAGGCACTTTGCCATAGGTTTTTGCTGCCAATTCTTTCAGCGCTGGCAAGGTTATATCCCCTGCTATCACCAGCACCGCATTGTTCGGCGCATAATGCGTGTTATAAAAATCAAACACATCCTCACGACTCAAAGAAGACATCTCCGAATACCAGCCAATAATCGGCGTTTTGTAGGGATGATGCAAAAAGGTTGCGGCTTGCAGTTGTTCCGCAAACTGACGTGTCGGCTTGTTATCAATGACAGAGCGACGCTCTTCCACAATCACCTTATTTTCTGTTTCTACCGCGTGTTCCGACAACAACAGATTTTGCATTCTGTCTGATTCCATCGTCATCATTTCCGGTAAATCTTTGGTAGCAACTTTTTGGAAATAGGCGGTGTAGTCCCAACTTGTAAACGCATTATCTTCCCCGCCCACTTTTGCGACCCGCTTAGAAAACTCGCCCTCCGCAATGGTTTTGGTGCCTTTGAACATCAAGTGCTCAAGAAAATGCGCTACGCCGGATTTTGCAGGCCTTTCATCAATCGCCCCCGCCTTATACCACACCATATGCACCACCGCAGGCACCCGATGATTTTCAATCAACGCCACCGTCATCCCATTCTCAAGGGTGAAAATCTGCGGGTTAAAAACCCCTGCTGTTGCGGGCGTTGCCGCTGCTGCATTAAATCCGTGCGCCATCAATAAAACTCCTGCCAAAATGAAAATTCTTCGTATCATTGTTTTTTACTTACCCACCTAGAGTTACTAGTATCTCTAAAAAAGCAAACCCTCATCTATCCGATTACTGTTCTGGATACCAGCTTTCGCTGGTAAGCGCACCACAGGTAGTCCTCGCGAGAGTGGCGAATTACCAGCGAAAGCTGGTATCCAGACTTAAATTTCATTTGTTATCTCTGAAATTAACATCCCTACTCACCCACCTCAAAACCCCATACCCAACCACTGCCGATAATCCCGATCCCGCCAGCACTCCCAACCGTGTTAGCCCTACTGCATCTCCCCCCGAAAACGACAGGTTGCTTACAAACAAGCTCATCGTAAAACCAATCCCCGTCAATATCGCCGCCCCATACACATGCCCCCATCTTGCCTGTTTAGGCAGTTGCCCCAGTCCCCGTTTTACCGCCAAAAACGTAAACATCATCACGCCCAGTTGTTTGCCAAAGAACAATCCTGCCGCAATGCCCAGTGGCAACGGCGATAAAATATCAGCCACAACGATATCCCCAAGGTAAATCCCCGCATTTGCCAGCGCAAACAGCGGCAGCACCATAAATGACACCCAAGGATATAGAGCATTCATCAGGTTTTTAAGCGGCGACCTTTCGCCTGCCCTCAAGGGAATCATCAATCCCAACACTACCCCCGCAATCGTTGCGTGCACGCCTGACTTGTAAATACAATACCATAAAATCGCGCCCAACACAAGATAGGGGGCAAGACTTTTTATTTTAAAGTGATTGAGCGTTCCTAATCCCGCTAGAATAACAGCGGCATAGCCAAGGTATGCGCCGTGCAACTCTTGGGTGTAAAACAGCGCAATAATCAAAATCGCGCCAATGTCATCAAACACCGCCACTGCCATGAGAAAAATTTTAATAGAGGACGGCACACGCTTGCCCAGCAACGAGATCACCCCCACCGCAAAGGCAATATCAGTCGCAGCGGGAATCGCCCAGCCCTGCAAATTTTGAGGATGGTGTTGGTTGAGCGCGAGGTAAATTAACGCAGGGCACAGCATCCCACCCAGTGCAGCAATCGCAGGCAGCTTAATTTGTGCCCGCGTCTGCAAATGCCCTTCCAGCATTTCTTTTTTTATTTCTAAGCCCACATACAGGAAAAACAACGCCATCAAGCCATCGTTAATCCAATGCGACACCGATTTTTCAAGAATCCCTAACGAGAGCGTTTGCTGCAATAAGGCATGATAGTGGGGGTGTAATGCGCTGTTTCCAAGGATTAACGCCAACACCGTTGCAATAAACAGGGTTATGCCAGTTGCTGTTTCGTGTTTGAGAAGATGGGCGATTTTCTGGTGCATGGACTAATAATCGTTAAATATCATTGTATTCGTTTGCTTTTTTGATGCAAAAAAACGGTTTTCCTGCGCTCCATCAGAAAATCATACCAAACAAGTTGCCCTGTTTGCAAGGCGTGTTATAAAGTTTTGCATCACCCCCCTAGAAAGTGCTGACAAAATGCCGCAAAATATCGCTGATTTCCTGTTAAACCCCGCCAATTACCCGCATCAGCCCGCGACGGTTGAGAAAATAGAAACACACGGCGCAATCGTTTATTTGTGCGGCTCTCGCGCCTATAAAATGAAAAAGCCTGTTGCGTATCCCTATATGGATTATTCAACATTGGAAAAACGCGCAACTTTTTGTGCGCGGGAGATCGAGTTAAACCGCCGCACTGCGCCCGATTTGTATGTTGGTGTGGAAACACTCAATAAAACGGCTGAAGGCTTTGCGTGGGGCGGCTCTGGAGAGGTGCAAGAATATTTTGTGGTGATGCATTGCTTTGAAAAAGGCGCAACATTCGATGTGCTTGCGGCAGAAGGCAAGCTGAGTCCTGCACAAATGCAGGCGATTACGCAGAAAATTGTGCACTTTCACCAAACAGCCGAAATCGATAAAACAGGGCTGAAAGGCGCAGAAATATTGGCGAACACGGTTAAGGGTAATGACAGCATGTTTAGGGGCTATGCTGACTTTTTACCCCGCGAACAGACGGAAGCCTTGACAAAAGCCAGTTTGGCCATGATTTCTGCACAACAAGCATTGTTGGATAATCGGGCTGAAAGCGGCGAAATCCGCCAGTGTCATGGCGATTTGCACTTACAAAATATTTGTCTCTATAATAACGAGCCACTCCTGTTCGATTGCATTGAATTTAACGATGCGTTCGCCGTTATTGATGTGTTGTATGACCTTGCCTTTTTGCTGATGGACTTAGACAAGCGCGGCTTGCCAGAATATGCAACGCTGGTTCGCAATAACTATCTGGCGCAAACGGGCGAATATGACGCGCTCGCCGTATTGCCCGTGATGCTTGCCACCCGCGCAGCCATTCGTTCTCACGTGAGCATCGCCATTATGCAAAGCATTCCTGATGCGGATACCAAAACGTTTTTCCTAAACGATGCGAAAGCCTATCTGGCACAGGCCTTGAGCTATCTCAAACCCCAAACCGCTAGCCTCACCGCGATTGGCGGGCTTTCAGGCAGCGGAAAATCAACGCTTGCGGCGGCAACTGCCGCCAAAAATGGCGCGGTGGTGATTCGCTCTGATAGTATTCGCAAGCGTCTTGCGGGGGTATCGGAAACTACTCGCCTTGCCCCTGAACACTACACAAAAGAAGCCAGTGCCGCCGTTTATAAAGCACTTTATAGCGAAGCAGAAACAGCGTTAAAGGCAGGGTATGCGGTGATTGTGGATGCCGTGTTTGCCGCAGAGGAAGAACGCACGGCGATTGAAGCCCTTGCACAACAGTGTGCTGTGCCGTTTACAGGGATTTGGTTGGATACATCCCTAGATATTTCTTTGGAACGTCTTGCAACCCGTGCGGGTGATGCGTCGGACGCCACAACAGCGGTGCGTAAGGCGCAAGAAACCTTGAATATAGGGCATATCGCGTGGGCAGTACAGCGTTATGATAGCTTAAAAAAATCTGCTTAAATTGTCACGTCTTTCAGAAACATAACGAATTGTTAACCATTTCTCGTGCATAAACTTCGGTAAACAAGCCTAGTCTATCGCTATTGAAAATAGCATCCTATCTGGATCCCTGCCTTCGCAGGGAATTCACTCGGTGTATGCAAAAACAGGTCGAATTCCCTGCGAAGGCAGGGATCCAGAATGAAATGTAAAATTATCGATTGTGATACGACTACTATAAAACGGCTACTTTAAGGAGTACACGACATGAACAACAATTTTGGCGTTATTGGCGCAGGACAAATGGGCAGCGGTATCGCGCATATTGCGGCGATTGCAGGATACACCGTAACGTTGGTCGATATTAGCGAGGAAGCCTTGCAAAAAGGCATCGCCAATATTTCTAAAAACATGGACAGACAGGTTAACAAAGGCACGTTGTCTGAGGAAGACAAGAAAAACGCTTTGGGGCGCATTCGCACCACCACGGGCTATGAATCGTTCATCGAGTGCGATTTCGTGATTGAGGCCGCCACCGAGAACGAAAATGTTAAGAACGAGATTTTCAAAAAACTGGTGCCGAACCTGAACAAAAACGCGATTATCGCCACCAACACCTCGTCTATTTCCATCACGCGCCTTGCCGCAAAAACCGACCGCCCGCACAAATTCATGGGCATGCACTTCATGAACCCTGTGCCCGTGATGAAACTGGTGGAGCTGATTAAAGGCATTGCAACCGATGCGGAGACGTTTGAACATGTTAAATTGTTGGCGGAAAAACTCGGCAAAAGCATTGCTGTTTCTGAAGATTTCCCCGCGTTTATCGTCAACCGCATTTTGCTCCCCATGATTAACGAGGCGGTGTATACGCTGCATGAAGGGGTGGGGTCTGTTGTCTCTATTGATACGGCGATGAAACTCGGCGCAAATCACCCGATGGGCCCGTTTGAATTGGCGGATTTCATTGGGCTAGACACCTGCCTTGCCATTATGCACGTGCTGCATGAGGGTCTTGCAGACAGCAAATATCGCCCTTGTCCCTTATTAGTAAAATATGTGGAAGCGGGCTGGTATGGTCGTAAAACCGGCAAAGGGTTTTATGATTATTCAGGGGAGAAGCCCGTGCCGACGAAGTAGGGATTACTTGCTCAAAAAGAAACCCCCTACGTAGAGGGGGCGGGAAGATGGGCTGGTTTTACCGACGACTTTAGATTTAAGCGTCGCTGTTGTTCTCTTCTTCAGAGGAGACGATAGGCTCTTCTCCTGCATCAGACGTAGCCCCGATAGAGATAACCGCTAAGAGCGGTTGTTTCTGAAGGGCTTGCAAAATTTTTTCCTGATTATCAAGAATTTCTTTTTGGTTCTCACGAACATTGTTTTGATCGAATCCGAGGATAAACGCCTCGACTCCAACCGCAACAAAAAACAACATAGCAGATGAGTTGTTTTGACTTTGAGCTTTTTCAGGGTTTTTTTGAAAATGACCCAAAACAAGACCTAGAAGAGACACAGTAAGTGCACAGTACTGAAGAACACGAAATGTAGCTTTCATGGTTAACTGAGTCCTATGGACTCGCAGAGTGGTGTGCATTCAAACTAATATATATATATATTAGTCAAGCATTTTATTTATAATCACCTCAGACGCATGATGCGTCGGATTGAAAGTGCGTTTTTCCGCCGCGCTGCAAACATAATTCCCGTCCTGTAAATATCCCTCTTGACGTTGGGGAATTAGTTCCCATATCTGCTTTATTCGCATAGATATATAGATATAAGGACAGCACTATGGCGCACATTATCGGTATTGATTTAGGCACAACCAACTCTTGCGTTGCCTATATGGACGGCAAAACCTCTAAGGTTGTGGAAAATTCTGAAGGGGCGCGTACTACCCCCTCTATCGTGGCGATTACCAAAACGGGGGAACGTTTGGTAGGCCAAGCGGCAAAACGCCAAGCGGTGACCAACCCCAACAATACATTTTTTGCTATCAAGCGCCTGATTGGTCGCCGTTTTGATGATCCGTTGACCAAAAAAGACCAAGGCTTAGTGCCCTATAAAATTGTGAAGGGTGACACAGGCGATGCATGGGTGGAAGCAGACGGGCAGAAATATAGCCCGAGCCAAATTAGCGCGTTTACCTTACAAAAAATGAAGGAGACAGCGGAGAGCCACCTTGGAGAGCCCGTAACACAGGCGGTTATTA
>JBILKT010000035.1:0-11801 GCA_044376545.1 Alphaproteobacteria bacterium | reverse complement strand
AGTGCCTTTCCTAAAGTTTGTTACCTGTGCTGGACGAGAGGTGGCTGCGTCTGCGCCAGCGTAATTTAATCGCGCTTGCCTCAGCCTACCTCTCGTTACCATCACACACAAACTTTAGGACACTCCCGGGCAGACGGATTTGCACAGAGGTGAATTGCATCAAGCGTTACGGGATGCGCTAGCTGAAGCTGCATTTATTCGAGAAGATAGCACAGCACACCCTGAAACAGCTGAACAGCTTATTGCTAGACTAGCGTCATTTTTAACCCCTTCGCGTCCACAACATGTTTTTACCTCGGATGCGTTTCGCTATTTACCTGTAGAAAGCCTTGCTAAGCTTATTGAAACAGGCTGGATTGCTTTTGATAAGCACAACAGGGAAAGACAATGTAGCGAATGTGAGTATGTGCAAGTCACAGAGTCTTCTTCGCTTGCCTGTAGTAATTGTGGGAATGCAACTGTTTATGTCTTGCCTCTCAATTACAGTATTTCTGCACTGGGTATTGCTAAGGCTGCCATAAAAGCGTTCAGATTAAATGGCGAGCCAACCCCCCTTATCAACAACCATCTTTATTCTTTGGGTTTTTCTGATGTTAGCCACAAGCATGTTTTGCTCTGTGTTGCGCACGATGGAATACTGCTGCCTGACAGTATCGCGCTAATCTCGCAAATGGGGGGAGATGCTATTGTGCTGCATACAGGGGAGATCCTTGCGGCAACAGTACAAAATAGCATTTTGTTTCTACCGATTCTCAATCGAATGCAATGGACAAACAAAGACGGTTTTGAGGGCGGTTTGCCGAAGGTGAAGGCTTCTAACGTAGCTCAGAAGAAGGGTGGACAAGCTAAAGCACAGCAATACGAAGAAGTAAAAAAATGGTGCAGAGCGAAGTTCCAAGAACTACGCGCAGTCACACCAAAAATAAAAACTACCAAGGAAGTATTATGTAATGATGTTGCTGAAGTGGCAGTAGCGGAAAAAAGATGGCCATGTTTAACCCATGAGGATGAAGCGGATGCGGTGCAAAGGCTTTTTGAGAACCTGTATATAAATGGCTGGCTCAAGGGTTTGAAATAAAATCTGCTGTGCTAGCAAAGCAGATATGTTGTGCTAGCACCTGCCTAATTAGATGTGTTTTTATCGATTATTATCTCCGTAGATTCACTTTTACGGAGAAATAGACCCATGAAAACAGCCTTAGATTCCATCCTTAATAAAAAACTGCCTTTAATGCTAACCCCGCAAGAAACGCTACTGACTCGCAAGGAAGCGGCGGACGTGTTGGGGGTGCAGCCTAATACCCTTGCGGTGTGGCTTTGCACAAAACGCTATGCATTGCCTGTTGTAAAAGTGGGGCGGCTGGTAAAATATCGCCTTTCTGATTTACAAAACTTTATGACTGCCAACGCTTCAACAAACGGAGGCGGCTATGCATCATAATTTTGCAGAGATAGCGCGGCAGGCAAAACCCCTGACGCTTGCGATTGCACGACGGTTATTGCCGCAGGGACGTGTGGAAGGGCATGAATACGTTGCCCTCAACCCCAAGCGGGCGGATAGTGGTTTGGGCAGTTTCAAGATTAACATCATCACAGGAAAATGGGCGGATTTTGCCACGGGCGATAAAGGCGGTGATGTTATTGCGCTCTATGCGTATCTTGCCAATACCAGTCAACTACAAGCGCTTGCAGCGGTTGCTCAATTACTAGGGAGGCCGCTATGAACAGCCTCCCCCAAACAATTGAACCTAATAATATCCTGCTTTCTCCCCTCACTCAAGAAGAGATAGCCCAAGATTTTCCGATTTTAAGCACGAAGAAGGGAAAGTATACGCCGATTTTACCTGTGCCAAAAGATGCGCCAGAAATTCAATATACAAACCCGAAGCTGGGCGGGAAACCTGATGTTTTGTATCCCTTTCATAACAAAGAGGGAGAATTGCTCTGCTATGTTGCACGATGGGAAGCAACAACAACCCACAACGGCAAAAAAGAGATCCGTGCGCTATGCTATGCAAGAGATGAAAGAGGCTTGAAGCGTTGGCGTGCCTGTGGAGTTCCCGCACCAAGACCTTTGTTTAATTTGCATTTGCTGGCAGAAAATCCGCAAAAATCGATTTTGGTGTGCGAAGGAGAAAAAACCGCGATTGCTGCCCAAGAATTGTTCCCTGAATATATCGCCACAACACCCATGAATGGGGCGAAATCGCCGCATAATGCGGATTGGAGAATTACTAAAGACCGCAATGTTATTATCGCGCCTGATTATGATGATGCGGGACGGTGTTTTGCAGAAAGTGTTGCAACGTTGTGTCACAATGCTGGTGCTGCATCGGTTCGTGAGATTGATCTTCAAACATTTGGTAAAACCTTTTTTGAAGAGGGAAGACCTTCTACACGCGATATAATACCCGAAGGATATGATCTTGCTGATGCTGTTGCAGAGGGCTGGACGAGCGCACAAGTGGATAGTCTCATCAATGCAGAAGCATTCTTAACACCCATTCTTGTAGAAGATGAATCTCTTGAAGCTAAGAGGGCTGAAACGAAGAGATTCGATATTTCTCCAAGTGGGGTATATTACCTGAGAGAAAGCAAAGATGAAGACGGTTTTCCTCTTTTAGAATGGGTATGGATGTGCTCTTTCTTGCAAGTAACCCATCAAACGCGAGATAATGAGAGCGGGAATTGGGGTAGGCTGTGTTTATTGGTTGATAATGACAGCAACAGCAAAGAATACGTTTTGCCAATGGAGGCCACGGGGGCAAGTGGCGAAGAGTATCGCAGGCATTTGTTGAGTCTTGGGTTGGTGCTAGCACCGCGCTGCAATGAAAAGCTGCATGAGTATCTGGTGACCAGCCGCACCAATGCACGCGCAATCTGTGTGCCTTGTGTGGGTTGGCATAAAGGGCAATATGTTCTCGCGGGCAAAGTCATCGGCGCTGGCAGCGGAGAACGTCTCGTCTTGCAAACCAAGGGTACACCGCCTGCGCCCTTTTCAACCAAGGGCAGTTTGGAGCAATGGCAGCAATCCATAGGGCGGTATGCCGTTGGCAATAGTCGCTTGCTGTTGGCAATCAGCGCGGCATTGGCAAGCGGTGTGATGTCGATAGTGCAAGAAGAAAATGCCGCGCTGCATTGGTGGGGCAGTTCCTCTATTGGAAAAACCACCATTGCCCAAGTGATAGGCAGTATTTGGAATCGCCCCGTACAAAGCTGGCGTACTACTGATAATGCGGCAGAATCCCTTGCGATACAGGCGAATGATGGCGTGTTGATTTTGGATGAACTGGGGCAGGTAGATGCGCAAGCTGCAGATGCCTTAGCCTATATGTTGGGGAACGGGCAGGGCAAGGGGCGAGCCAATCGTGCAGGCGAAGCGCGACCCATTACAAAATTTCGCTTGTTGGTCATTTCAACGGGGGAAATGGATTTAGGCAATAAGATGGCGGAAAAGAAACTGCCTGCCAAGGCGGGGCAACTGGTGCGATTTATCAGTTTACCTGCTGATGCTGGCAGGGGGCATGGTATTTTTGAAGAGCTGCACGGTTTTGCTGATGGTGCGAGTTTTTCTAATTATCTGAAAAAAGCCGCCAATGAATGCCGTGGGAGCGTTATCCTAGCCTTTCTGGAAAGAGTGGCGCAACATCCTGATGACATTGCGCAAGCGATTATTAAAGCGAAAAAAGCATGGTTAGAAAAGGCACTGCAACAATTGCAGGGGGTTGATGGGCAGGTGCAGCGTGTCGCCGCAAAATTTGCATTTATTGCAGCGGTGGGGGAGTTGGCGGCAACAATGGGGATCATGCCGTGGCCTGAAAATGCAGCAAGCAATGCTTGCATGGTTTCCCTTAAAGAGTGGATTATGCAGCGTGGGGGCGTGGATGCGCAAGAAAACAACCGTGCGGTTGAGACGTTGCAAGCATTTATCAATCGCTTTGGTAGCAGTCGTTTTGAAACGCCTTGGGATAACAGCATTCCACAGGCTTCTAATTTGCGTTCTCTTGATAGGGCGGGATTTCGCAAACAGAATGAGGAAGCAAGTAATTGGGAATATTATATTTTCCCCGAAGTGTTTCGCAAAGAAATTTGTGAAGGATGTGCCCATGCAAGCATTGCTGCCTATTTGGCTGATAATGGCTACCTGCAACGTGACCGCCAAGGCAAAACACAGGTGAGTGTGCGCGTGCCGCACCACAAACAGCAACGCTTGTATCATATTCCTGCCAACGCGTTTGCAAGTGCGGAGGATGCCCCCGATGCTTAGAGAGATTTATCAGCAGTCTTTGCCGTATTCTTTGTTAAACACAGGTGTTTCAAGTGTTGCAGGTGTTGCACAGGTTGAAAAACCCATACAATCCATAGGTTTACCGAGGGAGATGGTTGCAACACCCCGATGTAAGAATCTTGTCACAGGTGTTTCAGAAACACCCGCAACACGCATGCCCCAGCACGGTGTTTCAAAATCAATTCTTGCGCAACACAAGCAAAACAAGGGTTCTCCGATTGTTGAAACACGCAAAACACCTGAAACACCCGTTTATAGACTTCTTACAGAGGATGAGCGGTACGTTTTTGAAGAGCGTGCGGCGATTATGGAGTTTGATGGCGGATTATCCCGCGAGGAAGCGGAGAGGTTAACATGGCTGAACTTTTAGAACACAATATAAATGCTCTTGTGCATGGCATATTTGCGAAGGCAATAGTATTGCCATGGGAGCAAGAGGGGGAATATGCCGCTTTGGTGCACGCTCTTACCGCTGAATATGCGCCCACAGGCACGACAGAATGCTATTTAGTGCAAGAATTAGCAGGGGTCATATACCGCAAAAAACGCCTCTATACTGCTGAGAAAGGGGCATATGTAAATGGGTTGAAAGATGCCCTCTCAGGATACGCTAAAAGCCCTGTAAAGCAAGCCCTTGCACTTTCTAAAAGCACGCTTGGTCATACTATGCAAGAAAGCACTATTGCCCGTGATGCTTTGTATGGCAGTGATGCCAACACGCCATCCATTGAAGAACTGCAGACTTTCATTGAAAGCGTGACCGCAATCAAAGAAAAAGAATGCTCCTACACAGAACGGCTCGCTTTATTAGAGGAAGGCTTACGCCAGAATTGGCTTTCGTGGTTGGATGATGGAATGCGCTATAAAGCCAATGATGAAAGTCTTGTCTCTTTTTTACAGCGTGAAGTGATAAATTATTATCGTGAACAATTAAGCGTCGCGCAAGCGTTGCCTGCTATCAAAGAGCAAGTATATGCCTGTGCTGTCTTGCCTGATGCGCATATGGAGAAAATTCAGCGATACGAAGTTACGTTAGATAGGAAGTTTGAGAAAACATTGAGCGTGTTGTTGAAATTGCAGCAATTGCGAGCTGAGCAGTCAAACTTGCTTAAAGATTTCGGATAAAAACCATGGGGGGATTTGGTTCAGGGCGGCATCACCGTTGGCACAAGCGTACTGTTGTAGAAGATTGCCTGCGCCTTTCATTAAAAAGGCTTTTCAAGCAAGGAACGCTTGTGGAGGGGAGATATACTTCTGGTTCTCTCACATGGCGCAACGGGTCGAAAGATGTACTGGGGAGCATTCTGTATGAAGCTGATATGCAAAATAGTGAGGCAGCGACTTTTATTGCCTCGTTTAGCTACAATAAAGCCCCCATGGTTAAGCGGATAGTACGGATGCACTATACGGTGCCGCATTATGGAGGGCGGCGTTGGTGGTTTGTTTGCCCTGTAACAGGCAAGCGTTGCAGCCACTTATATATTCGGGAGGGTGTTGTTGCTTCTCGTGTTGCCTTTAATCTGCCTTATCAAACCCAAAGTGAACGGGAGATTGACAGAATGTGCACTAAGGCTTGGCGTATGCGAGAACTCAAGGGCATTAAAGACGAGATGCGACCCAAGGGGATGCACCGAAAAACTTATATTGAGGTCATGCATGCAAGCGATACCCTTTTGGATGATGCTTTTGCACTTGCAGCGATACATTTTGCGCCCAAGCAATAGGCGTTTTGCAAAAAGTGGGTTTTAATGTTTATTGTGTTTTATTGAGATGGAAATTGGCAAATAAACGCTCCGTCACAAACTGGCGGGGTGCGTCAAATATCCCCGCTGTTATCTTCAAAGGTTTTCACGAAGCTAAGTATTTTTTCCGTAACTCTGTCTATAATTTTTCTGCGCTGCAGGATTTTTGGCTTTTCCGTTAGGCTGTTATAAACGTTGTCACTTAAAGGGGGGCGGCCTGAAAAATTATATTCAGCGATAATCTTTGAAACTTCAGAAGCAATTAAATTTTCATTATTGCACAGGGCATCAAATGCTTTTGTCTGCTCTTCTTTCCAATATGTTGAAAATTTCTCCTGTACTTTATCGCCTGTGGCAATAGTGGGAAGATGTTCATTGATAAATTTTTCAATGAGTTCCTTTTTGCTCCGCAGTTGCGCCTGTGAACCCAATAAATCCATGATGGTTTTGCGTTGTTGCTGTGCATCATTACGCACGTTTTCATCAGGACTGTTTTCTTTATCCTTTAAGCCTGCCAATAAATTGAGAATATAGGCGACGTTAATTTCATCTTGCTGGATAAGCTCTAGCTCAAAATCAAGGTCACTGATGATAGAGGCTTTTTCTTCCCCGCCACTCTTTTGGGTTTTCTCATAAATATCCAGATACTTGCTTTTGTAGTCGTCAAAGGTTTGTTCATCCAAGCCTAAATCGGCAAAAGTAAATTCAGAAAAACTTTTCAGCACGTTGGCAAGGCGCATAAGCGTGCGGAATTGCTTCACAAACGCGGCTTCTTCAGCCTCACTGGCAAGAGCACTAACACTATCTACCGTGGGGGCGATAGCCAATAACCCCGCTACACCGTCATTAAATTTTGCAACATACTCTTCGTAGGGTTCCAGTAAAATTTCTTCGCGGGCTTCGGGGTTGGAAAACAGCGTTATGGCTTCATCGGTTTTATCTTTCAGATTGCGAAAGCACACAATGTTGCCTTGGGATTTCACCTCATCCAAAATGCGGTTGGTGCGGGAAAAGGCTTGAATTAAGCCATGGTATTTCAGGTTTTTATCCACATACAGGGTGTTCACCTTTTTGGCATCAAAACCCGTCAAATACATATTCACCACCAGCAAAATATCAACGCGGTTACGCTCATCGAAATTCTTTAACTCGCGGTCTTTGATGCGTTTGCCAATGTCCTTGTAATAGTTATAAAAGCCCACGCTGTCTTTGGCGGAATGGGCGGTGCCATACAAGGCGTTATAATCGGCAATAAAGCCGTTCAGCTTATCGCGGCTGTGCTGAAATTGCGGTGCGTCGGTGGCAATATTAAAATTGGGATCACTGATAAGCCCGTTGGCGTCTTTATCCTCTTCATTTGTGCCATAGCTAAAGATGGTGGCGATACGCAAATCATGTTGCTTCGCTTTGAAGGCTTCATAATAGGCAATCAGTGCATCAACGCTGCTTACCGCAAGAATGGCGGAGAATGCCTTGTTATGGGTTTTGCGGTTGTGGTGGGCAATAATCCAATCCACAATCATGGTGATGCAGTCGGGGTTGTCGAAAAATTCTTTAATGTCTAATCCTGCAACCTTTTCATCATCAAGCAAACTACCGTCTTTGCGTTTCAGTTTCCCCCAATACTCCACGGAAAACTTCAGCACATTTTCATCTTTAATGGCGTTGGTGATAACGTATTTGTGCAGGCATTCGCCGAACAAGTCTTTGGTGGTGCGGTTGCCAACGCGGTTATCGGCAAAGATGGGCGTGCCTGTGAAGCCAAACAGTTGGGCATTTTTGAAAAACCCCGTAATCCGTTGGTGCGTTTCACCAAATTGCGAGCGGTGGCACTCATCAAAAATAAACACCACGCGTTTATCGGCTAAGGCCGCCATAGTCTCTGTGTGGCGGGGGTTACTGATAGCAGTGTTGAGCTTTTGAATAGTGGTAACAATCAGATGCGTGTCTTTATCCCCAAATTGCTTAACCAGTGAGGTGGTGCTGGTGGTGCCGTCTACGCTGTCAGGGCGAAAGGCGTTAAATTCGCGGGTGGTTTGATAATCAAGGTCGGCGCGGTCAACCACAAACACCACTTTTTCCACGTTGGGCAAGGCATTCAACAGTTGCGCTGTTTTAAAACTGGTCAGGGTTTTTCCCGAACCCGTGGTGTGCCAGATATAGCCGCTTTTGTTGCTGATTTTCACTTGTTCGGCAATGGCTTCCACGGCGTAATATTGATACGGGCGCAGCACCATCAAAATCTTATGTGTTTCCTGCAACACAATGTATTTGCATATCATTTTGGAAACATGGCACTTTTCCAAAAACGCATCGGCAAAGGGTTCAAGTCCTGTGATCAGGGTGTTGTCTTTTGCCGCCCAATAGAATGTTTGCTTAAAAGATTGGTCGCGGTTGTTGGCATAATATTTGGTGTTCACACCATTTGAGATAACAAACAGCTGCACATACTGAAACAAGCCGCGAACGGCGGCAAACGAATGTCGTTGATAGCGGTTGATTTGGTTGAACGCCTCTTTCAGCTCTAACCCGCGCCGTTTCAGCTCAATCTGCACCAACGGCAAGCCATTAATCAGCAAGGTTACATCATAACGGTTTTTATAGCTGCCCTCCACCGCCACTTGCTGGGTAACTTGGTATTCATTCTGGCACCAATGCTCCATTTCCAGAAATTGCAGATACAGCGATGTGCCATCATCACGGGTTAGCTGGTATTTATCGCGCAGGGTTTTGGCGCGGTCAAACACGTTGCCCTTATCAAGATGGTTCAGCACCTTGTCAAATTCGCTTTCCGAAAGCTGCACCTTATTATGCTTTTCAAGCTGGCGTTTCAGGTTGGCAAGCAACGCCCGTTCATCAGGAATAGCCACGCGGTCATAACCAAGGTTATCAAGGCGGGAAAGGAGGACGGCTTCTAGTTCGGCTTCGGTTTGGGGTTTTGATGATGTCATGGCGTTATACAAACAACTGTTGCAACAAGCCTTTTTTGAAGGTTTGCAGGGTGGTGATGTGGGTGGTGGCGGCGGTGATTTGGGTGTCCAGCGCGGTGAGGTAGTCGGCGATTTTTTGTTGTTCGGAGGGGTGGGGAAGTGTAATTTTTAAACTTTTAATTATCTCAGCAGATAAATTGCCTTGCCCACCCTGCAAGAAAGTTGATTTAATGTATTCTTTTGAAAAATTTAGGTATTGAAATATATATACCTCTCTGAATTGAGTTCTTGCATCTGTGAGGAACACCGGTATATTTAAGGGAGGTATGGATGATATTTTAAAGAAAGAAGAGCGAGAAGCTCTCGAAGGATTGCACCGTAAGGAACGTGATGGTCCTGTGCGCGATCGTATAAAAGCGGTGTTGCTGAGGGATGATGGGTGGACGGATGAGCTGATAGCGCAGGCGTTGCGGATAAGCCGGACGAGCGTTGCGACGCACATTGAGGAATACCAACGAGAACAGAAGCTAAAACCCGCGAACGGCGGGAGTAGCGCGAAGCTGAACGGCACGCAAGAGAGAGAATTAGAAGAGCATTTGCAAGAGAAAACATACCTGTATGCGAAAGACGTTGCTGCCTATGTTGCGCAACAATATGGTATAAAATATACGGTTTCTGGGATGACATATTGGCTGGAGCGGCATGGTTTTACACACCATAAACCGGCAGTACGCCCTGGGAAAGTGGATCCCGTGGCGCAAGAAGAATTCATAAGAAAATACGTAACTACCCAGCCCCCTATAAAATTTGCAATACATTGATTTTCAATGATTTTATTTTTGGCATTTTACCAAATCAGGGACAAAAACGCTGTTTTTGACCTCAAAAACTGGAAAATAGCACTCAGGCAAAAAATAAAATCATTCAAAATCAGTGTTTTGTGTCATTATAGGGGGGCTGGGTAGTTACGAAATAATTAATATTTTGTAACGCACCAGCCCACCCTTTCAGGGCTGGTCCTGATTTCTTAATAAAATGTATTTTATCATAATTTTCCACGCTTTTCTGCATAAAAATTCCTAAAAAATCCTTCACCCATGTAAATCCTTAATGCCACATACATTGTTTGCCCCCCTTGCCCTCTATGTCCACTGGCCATTTTGCCGGCGAAAATGCCCGTATTGCGATTATAACAGCCATGTTCGCGAAAACGTGGCGCAAGAGATGTGGCGGGAGGCGTTGCTCAAAGAATTTCAGTACTTTCGGCAGTTTAATGCTCAGCAGCCGATTACCAGTATCTTTTTTGGGGGCGGGACACCCTCGTTGATGCCGTTTGCAACGCTTGAGGCATTTCTCAACACCGTGGCAAGCACAGGGGCGGGGATTGCGGCGGCGGCAGAAATAACCTTGGAAGCCAATCCCTCCTTCCTTCCCGATAATTTTTTTAAAGATTTACGGGCAACAGGGGTGAACCGTGTTTCTATTGGGGTGCAAGCGTTAAACGATACAGATCTCAGGTTTTTGGGGCGGGATCATTCAACGCAGCAAGCCTTCCGCGCCATTGAGGGTGTAGCGCAGCATTTTGACAGGTATTCCTTTGATTTGATTTTCGGTCGCCCGCAACAAACCGTTGCCTTGTGGGAACAAGAGTTGACGCAAGCGTTGGCAACGGGTGTGCAGCATCTCTCGCTGTATCAGTTGAGTATTGAAGAGGGGACAGCGTTTTATACCAAAGCCCAACGGGGGGAGATAGTTTTGCCGCCTGATGATACGCTGGCGGAGATGTATCTGCTGAATAAACAACGATGCGGCGAGCATGGTTTAGAGCAATACGAAATTTCCAGCTATGCAGCACGGGGGCAGGCATGCCAGCATAACCTCCACTATTGGCGCTATCATGATTATATGGGCGTGGGTGCAGGGGCGCACGGACGCTTGTCTTTAGACTCATCGCAACTGAAGGAGTTGCGAGGTTTACGCTCAAGCGCCGCGCGGGCTTTACCGCTCGCAACGTATTTGTGCAACTCTTCAGGTGCGAGCGGTATAGACGGCATTAAAACGGCAACAGCGCAAGCACGTCTGCCTGAGACATGGCTGAGCCTTGTGCAAACACAGGGGCACGGTACGGCTACTTTCACGCCGCTTGCAGTGGAAACCCAAGTGGAAGAACTGATTATTTTGGGCTTACGGGTGCATACAGGCATTTCCCACGCAACCTTCGCACGCGTTGCAGGCAAGGCGATGCAGGCGTATTTTTCAGCAGAGACGCTAGAAAAGCTAACCCAACAGGGATTATTGGCGATTGATGCGGCGGGATTCAGGGCAACAGCGGCGGGGCTGTTGGTGTTGAATTATGTGGAGGAGCAGCTTTTGGATTCTATCATGGGGTAGGCTTTGATAAGGGGCAGTTCTAAAAACCTCTTTTCTAGGGCGATTGGCGTTGTCAAGCCAATTCCGCCTAAACCAATCACTTCGCCCTTTAGGGCTTGTGTTTGGTAAGGCTCATTGGCTTGCGGGTCAAAAAGCAGTGCTTTTTGCCTCCTCGCTTCGGAAGCCGCACGTACCCTTTGTACGCTTACGTTTCCTCGCATCGTCTTTCCTAGCCACTCATCCCGATAAAAGGGTTTTTAGAGGTGCCCTAAGAATAGCCAGCCACCTTTTCAGGGAGATGAAACGCGGAGCAAGCGTTTCGCGTGAGAAGAAATTAAAAAATAATTCTAGACAAAGATATATATATATATTAACGTAACACCCCAGCCCCCTTTAGTAGATGACTGGCGGGGGTTGTGCGCTTAGAGCATTGGCGATGGCATGGAGAAGATTGCCGTCCTGTTTCCGCGT
>JBILKT010000176.1:0-3816 GCA_044376545.1 Alphaproteobacteria bacterium | reverse complement strand
AGCGAGGATTGAAAAAGCACTGCTTTTTTCAACCGCAAGCCAATGAGACTTTCTTTTTACAAGCCCGAAAGGGCACAGTAAAAAGATTAGTCGGAATTGGAAAGAGCAAAAAAGACGAGCACTGCGTAAGTCCTGAAGAATATACCGCTCGCACCTGAAGAGTATCCGAAAAATCTTGCGAGCGGTAAAGCCCGCGCGGCGCCCCAGCGAAACGTTGCACATTCTTCCTGTGCAACAGGTATATAGACATCACACTATAAACCCGCACTAGAAACTGGACCCAGCCTCCCACTGCGCAGGCGCCTGCGCAGTGGGAGGCTGGGTCCAGAAAACAAACTCTTGGTGCGGTTTTATAGTGTGATGTCTATAGTGTCTATTCATGTAAAGAAATTTAAAATTTTAGGATTACAATATATGACAAATACGACTGCTGCTACTTTTATTCCAGAAAAGACCTACCAACACTATGAAGATCTGAAAGGTGCCGAAGGTCGGCGCATCAATTACCGCGCAGAACGCTATAAAGCCCGCGATATTTTTAGAGCTGGACTGCCGAAAGTGGAATTGGGCGGAGCTGAGTATATGTTAGAGAATATTTCGATTAGTGGGTTGGCGTTTGCCGTGCCTAAAAATCACGATTTCGTCCTCGACCAAGAACGTACCGTCCCGTTTAAACTGACCTATCAAGATAAAGTGCTGTTTGAAAACACCGCCACCGTGGCGCGGCGAGAGAAAAACAGCTTTGGTGAAAGGGTAGGTTTGCAGTTTGTGGACACAATCTGTGATGTCTTGCGCATGAAACAACGGTATCAGGATGTACTGCTTCAGCGTGAATTGTTCACCAATGCGTTTTCCAAACTATCGCTAGTTGCGCCAGAATATAAAGAACTGTGTGGTGATACCTTGTTTACCTTGCGTAAATACAAAGCGTTGTCTGAAGCCAAGCAGCAATATATTGATGATGGGGTGCTGACCGAACAGGATGTTCTGGCGGAATTAGAACCAGCGCTGTTGCACGAATGGCGCCAGCTTTGGCTTGCGGGGAATGCGCAGGTTGAAGGTATTATGAACGACCCTGACAAGTTGGTGGCCTATAAAACATATACAGAGAGTGTGTTGACGCCAGAATTTATGGGTGCGCCGATTTGGGATCGCAGCTATCATAAGCCCCTTGGCTATCCTGGTGATTTTGTGATCATGGATTATCTGTATTCCATGAAGCGCGAAGGCAAGGATTTATACGCTAAACTGTTGCATTATCTTGGCATTGAGATGGGTGAATTCATCCGTACGCGCATGGAAATGATGCGCGGATTTATTGCCGATTTTATTTCGGAAAAGTCAACGGATGCACACAAAAAAATAATTGCCGTATCAACTATAGGTTGCGGTTCCGCAGTGGAACTGCGTACCTATCTGCAGGCGGCCGCATTGAGCCATAAGGTTGAACTTACCCTGCTGGATCAAGATGAGCGCGCCATGAGAGAAGCCTATGATCATGCCTATACACAAAGCCTTCGTCATGGGGGTAACGTGAGTTTGAAGTGCTTTAACACATCATTCATGGAATTAATGCAGGCTGGTAAATTGTTTAAAACTTTTCCACAGCAAGATATGATCTACAGTTTAGGGATTATGGATTACATGGCGCAAAAACGTGCGAAACAAATGGTGGAAGGACTGTATGAACACCTTGCCCCAGGAGGATTGCTGGTGGTTGGCAATATCAATAACACAGAGGGATATCCATTGTGGCCATTGGAATTTATTTTTGATTGGAATTTAGTGTATCGTAGCAAACAGGATATGCTGGATTTGGCAAGCGATTTAAATGCTAAGAGTGTTGAGATATATGTTGATAAATCAACGTATAAGTATTTTCTTTGTATCAGGAAGCACTGACTTTTTCTTCGTCAATGTTGGTAATGCCGACGATGCGCTCTTTTGGGAAACGAATATAGATAGTAGTGCCTACTCCAAGCGTGCTGTCAATATGGATTGATCCTTGATGGGCTTCTATGAACTTTTTCACCAAAGGAAGTCCAAGCCCAGTGCCATCATTAACCCGTGTAAAAACATTTTCAACCTGCACAAATGGCTTTAAAACGTCTTCGATATTTTCTGGTGCGATGCCAATGCCAGTATCTTGCACAATAAGGGTGCAGCCGTCATCGGAAAGTTCTAATCTACAAACAATTGCTCCACCCTCTTTGGTAAATTTGATAGCATTGGCAATAAGATTAAGAATTATCTGTTTTACAATACGGCTATCAATACGCAGAACAATTGTCTTTTTAGGTATATCAAATGCTAGACGAATCCGTTTCTCTGCCACCTTTTCACGAAACAGGCGCAGTAAATCGTTAAGTAGATTAGCCAATACAATATCTTCGTCATGTATCTGCAGATATCCAGCCTCTGCCTTAGAATAGTCAAGTATATCACTTATGATTGTTAGTAAGTGATTGCCACTTTGACTTATGTCTACAGCATACTCTTTGTACTGTGCATTGCCAATTGCTCCAAACATTTCGTTGCTCATAATTTCTGAGAAGCCAATAATTGCATTGAGTGGTGTACGCAGTTCATGGCTCATAACCGCTAAAAAATCGCTTTTAGCGCGGTTGGCTGCTTCGGATTTTTCCAGCAGTATTTCCGATTCTTTTTTGGCTGCAGCAATGATCTTGCCGGCGATAAAATCTTTGCGCAGGTAAAGCTCTTGAAAGTAACCAGCGAATGCACCCATGCTAAGGGTGGATCCCATGAAAAACAGATTATTCATTAATAAATCATTGTTAATTGGGTTCAAAAATACGGCTGTCACTGTGTAAATAATTAATATAAAAATATTCACCATCATCGCATAAATAAAATGTAAGCGTGCCATTCCCATGGCAAAAAGCCCAACCATAATCAGGCCAGGATAATATAAATGTCTTCCATCGCCTTGCGCTAAGACGATCATTGAATCAATAGTGATTGATGCCAGAACCATAACGATGGCAATAGATAATTGGCTTATTTTTCTAAAATTCCTGTTGTATGTGAAGCCAATAAAGCCCAGCATTAACGGCACCATAATGCCAAACCGGATAATTTTGGTTGTTTCATAAATCTCGGGAATGATGCGTTTGTCAAGCAGTGCAAAAACAGCAAAACACAAGGTGCCAACCAAAATAGAAAACCGCAAAATGGAAACGGTACGTAAAAAAGTCTCTTCCACAAAAGTTCGTTCAAGATCTTTATTTTTAAACTGCAGCGTGAACCTGTTTAGAGCAAAACACTGCTCTTGAGGGGGGGCGTCGCTGATGAATGATCTAAACGATTGCATGTGCATGATACGATATCACCATGAAAACGTTGAGAAAATATTAACTATAATCGCTTATTACTACGGCACGTTAATACCCATTCATACAAAGGGGCTCTTCTAAAAACCCTTTTATCGGGATGAGTGGCTAGGAAAGAAAATTTTCTGAAACGTAAGCGTACTTAGGGGTACGTGCGGATTCAGAAGCGAGGAGTCAAAAAGCATTGCTTTTTGACCCGCAAGCCAATGAGCCTTGCCAAACACAAGCCCAAAGGGCACAGTGTTGGCTTAGGCGGAATTGAATTGACAACGCCAATCGCCCTAGAAAAGAGGTTTTTAGAGCTTGTCCCGAAACTACCGTGCAAGGAGAAAGTTGAGATTTTTGCGCGAAAAATCACTCCAAAATAGCGGGGTATACTGGAGTATTTTCCCTATTTTGGAGTGATTTTGCAGCCAAAAAGATCAATTTTAAACTTGTGCGTTAGTTTCGGGACAAGCTCTTAGGA
>JBILKT010000175.1:0-3827 GCA_044376545.1 Alphaproteobacteria bacterium | reverse complement strand
GCGATTGCCCTGAAAGACAATACTTGCTTTTTTCTTAAATGGGGGTACACTCATGACTGTGAAAATTACCTACGATCCTGTCAAACGCCAAAAAACTTTGGAAGAACGTCGCTTAGAGCCTGCCCAGAAACTAACGCATGAGCTTAAAACCGATCTTTTTGGCTGCAAAATCACCCCAAAATAGGGAAAATACCCCAGTATATCCCGCTATTTTGGTGCGATTTTTCGCGCAAAAATCTCAATTTTCTCCTCATGCGTTAATTTCTGGGCAGACTCTTAGATTTTTTGGATGCAGCGCGGGTGTTTGCGGGAACAACCGTGACAATTATTGATGATCGTTTCGATTATGGTGAGCAACGACAAATCTGTTTTGGATATTTAAACGGTCGCATGGTGGTCGTGGGTTTTGTGCAACGCGGCAACACACGCCACGTTTTTTCAATGAGGAAAGCAAATGACAAAGAACAGCAGCGATATGCACCCACCCTACACTGACCTTGCACAACTTGATGCGCACAGAATTATAGAGGAAGAGTACGAAGAGTTGCCCGAACTCACCGATGATATGTTAGCGCGGGGTACATGGCGTATGGGCGGGCAGCAGGTTTCCCGTGAGCAGGGAGAAGATGCTTTCCGCATGACAGCAAGGCAAGGCAGAATCACAAATCGCCTCCCCAAAACCGCCGTAAAAATTCGCTATGACCAAGCCGTTATCACGGCCTTTCGTGCGACAGGGAAAGGCTGGCAAACGCGCATGAATAATGTATTGCGTGAATATGTGCGTGCACATCCGCCTGTGTAGTGTATAAAATCCAAAGCCGATTGCCTTCCCATCATACCCGTAGACAAAAACTGTTTTTTATCCGACAACCAACCCCATGAACCATCTTGACATTCGCAATGCCTTCATTAAATTTTTTGAAAATCACGGGCACACGCTGGTTGCGCCCAGCAATATCATCCCGCAGGGTGATCCCACCTTGCTGTTTACTAATGCAGGGATGAACCAATTTAAAGACGTGCTGTTGGGTAAGGAAAAGCGCAGCTACACCCGCGCCATTTCGGTGCAGCCTTGTATGCGCGTTGGCGGCAAGCACAACGATTTAGACGAGGTAGGGCGCGACGGCAGGCACTTAACATGGTTTGAGATGCTGGGGAACTGGTCGTTTGGTGACTATGGCAAGGAAGAGGCAATTCGCTTCGCTTGGGAATTAGTCACGAAACATTTCCCGTTGGATATGTCGAAAATTTATATTTCCGTCTATAAAACCGATGATGAATCTTACGCCATTTGGCGCGGGCTTGGCGTGCCTGAAAATCGCCTTGTGCGCCTTGGAAACATTGAGGAAGGCGATGAGGAAAACTTCTGGTCGATGGGGCCAACGGGGCCATGTGGTCGCTGCACCGAGCTGTATTATGACCAAGGCGAAGAACTGTTCGGGCATGATGTCGTAGGCGGCGCAACGGACAGATTCCTTGAGTTCTGGAACGTGGTGTTCATGGAATTTAACCGTGATGAAACGGGGGCTTTTACGCCGCTTGCGCAACTCGGCGTTGATACAGGCATGGGAATGGAGCGGATGGCGGCGTTGCTGGAAGGCAAAAGCAATGTCTTTGAAACCAGTCTTTTTAAGCCGATTATTGATCACATTAGTAAAATTTCTAACCATCCCCAAACGGGCGAAAGCCTTGTTGCTATGCGGGTTCTGGCGGATCACAGCAGGGGGCTGACGTTTGCGCTGCGCGATCATGGGCAGTTTGACAAGGCAGGGCGCGGCTATGTGCTGCGGCGGATTCTGCGGCGTGCGGTGCTTCACGGCACAAAGCTTGGCTTTCAGGAGCCTTTTTTATACAAATTGGTGGCAGAAAATTTGCAAAATCTACCTGTCTATCCTGTGACCGCTCAAGAGCAAAAACGCATTGAAACCGAGATAAAGCGCGAGGAAGAGCGCTTTTTTGAAACATTGGACAGAGGGTTGCAGTTTTTTGAAAAAGCCTCTCAAAACAAGCAAATCAGCGGCGCTGCGGCGTTTCAGCTGCATGATACGTTTGGTTTCCCGATTGATCTCACACAAATTTTGTGTGAAGAACGCGGCGTAACCGTTGATTTGCAAGGCTTTGAGACGGCATTGGAAGAACAGCGCACCCGTTCCCAATCGGCGGCACAATTCCACGATAAGGGCGGCTGGGTTGAGGTTCAGGCCGGCAATACCCGCATTCAGCCCACCCATACCCTTACAACATTGGATAGCAATATATTACAGTATCGGATTAATAAAGATGAACAACTCATTGATATTATTCTAGAGCAAAGCCCCTTTTACGTTGAAGGCGGCGGGGAGTTAGCCGACCACGGCACGTTAAGCGCAGCAACCCTCGTGTTGGAGGTCAAAAATGTGCAAAAAACTCCGCTGGGGATTATCCACACCGCCATTTTACCGCAAAAAGACGTGGAAACCTTCAAAAAATGCAAAACGCTGAAAGCCGCTGTAGATCTTGATCGTAGGCATAAAAAAGCAAAACATCACACAGCAACGCATCTGCTGCATACCGCCCTTCGTAAGGTTTTGGGCGAATCGGTAAAACAAATGGGATCAATGGTGGACAATGATCGTCTCCGTTTTGACATTTCTTTCCCCCGTGCATTGACCGCCCCAGAGCTTGAACAGGTGGAAACCCTTGTGAATCAATGGGTTTTGGAGAATCACATAGTCCAACATCATGCCGATGTTGCGATGGAAAATGCCCTTCAAATGGGCGCATTGGCTTTCTTTGGCGATAAATATGGGGAGAAAGTCCGTGTCATCCAAATCCCTGAGGTGAGCGTTGAATTATGCGGCGGAAACCACGTTGAGCGAACGGGGGACATTGGCAGCATCGCTTTGTTATCGGATGAGGCATTGGGCAGCGGCGTGCGTCGTTTAGAAGCCGTTGTAGGCATGGCGGCGGTAGAATTGTTCCGCAACACCCGCACCATGACCAAAACCCTTGCACAGCAACTCTCTTGTCCTGTGCCGCAAATCCCTGCCAAGGTTGAGAAATTGACGCAAGATCTCAAAGACGCGAAAGCCGTATTGCAAAAGGCGTTGAAGGCATCCTCTTCCAAAATTGGTGTGGAGGAATTGGTGAAATCAACGCAAATTTGGGGTGGTAAAAAAATCATTCTGGCTGACATGCAGCAAACCCCTGAAGAACAATTAACAGGATTGGTTGATACACTGCGCGTGCAGCAGCCCGATGCGTTGGTTGTGCTGGTTCGCATTGACGAAGACGGCGTGGGCACGGTGCTGACAGGCGCAGGAGACGTGGCGATTCAGCAAGGCGGGCATGCAGGGAATTTGGCAAAAGAAATTGGTAAAAAATTGGGGGGTGGCGGCGGTGGCAAGCCGACATTCGCCCGTGCTGGTTTTAAGAACGCAGATTTTGCAGCCGTTGCGGCGGCGGTGAAAGCGGTGTTGGGGTAAGTCCCCTCTATTTTTCTTGTAATTTTTCAAATAGTTGTGGATCCCCTCTGGAGTTTACCCCCGAGCAGGCGGGGACAGGACAGGGCGATTGCATTAGAAAAAATAACCAATTGAAAAATAATGGTTTTTCAAAATTTCAACATTAAAGCCTATCGCGTAACATATTGTTTTTAAAGGAATAAAATTCCTAATGCGATTGCCCTGGTCACCCCGTGCTTGTCACGGGGTCTGGGCTTAGAGCTTGTCCCGAAACTAACGCACAAGTTTAAAATTGATCTTTTTGGCTGCAAAATCACTCCAAAATAGGGAAAATACTCCCGTATACCCCGCTATTTTGGAGTGATTTTTCGCGCAAAAATCTCA
>JBILKT010000034.1:0-11912 GCA_044376545.1 Alphaproteobacteria bacterium | reverse complement strand
GCTTTGACGGGATGTCGCTGGCAGTGGCCCTGCCGCTGATCTGGGATGCTGAAACGCAGGCCCTGTTTGCCGCCATTATGACATTTTGGTTCGGGCAGCGGGCGTTGCGGGGGCGCTGAACGAATGCCACCCTCCCGATGGCTAAAGCCGTGGAAGGGTGACACCCTGGAGCTGCCCCCCTTTTAAATTATTTGGCCAGGAGGGCTGCGCCGTCTCGTGCGGTTTTGAACGGTCAAACACAGCCATTGAAGCCTTAGGAAGTCAACGGAAGAAGCGACAATAATGTATTGATAAATAATGACTTTAGAAGCGTTATTCCGTTGATTGTCTTCGGAATAGAAGCATTCCTTGGGTCATCAACAACCAACCAAGGAGCCAAACATGGAACCCAAATATCCCCACATCACCGTTAAGCTGACTGGCAATGACAGCAATGCCTTTATGGTGCTCGGTCTTTGCCAGCGTGCCGCCCGCGCCGCCGATCTGCCCAAGGAAGAAATCGATGCCTTCCGTGAGGAAGCGACCGCAGGCGATTACAACCACCTGCTGCAGACGGCCATGCGCTGGTTCAACATCGACTAGCGCAACGCGGGAATGAACGGGAAGCCGCCCTATGATGGGGCGGTTTCCTCTTCGTTCTTGCACCGCAAAAAACAATCAAAATCAGTGTCTTATTGAGTTGATAGTGTTCGGAATCGAAGCATTCATGGCTTTGTAAACAACACCAACCGAAAGGAAAAACACCATGAACAAAAAGCTGATGAAACGGGTGATTATGGATGTGCAGAACGAAGGCTGCCCTGAAGCGCACATCGCCGCGCTGCTTGATTGCTTTGAAAACCTGATGGCTACAGCCGCCAGTGCCTCCTGCCGCCGCGCTTATTATGAGCTGGCCGACTTGACGCTGACCAGCCGCCAAGGATTAGGGGCATACAGCATAGAAATTGAGCGGATGATGGATAACCCCGGTCTTGAGAAAAACGACCACGTCTGGACGGGTGCCTTCACCGATGGCCAGAATAGCCTGAAGGTGATGGGCTGCCTTGAAGCCTGCTAACCACCGACACCCTGCCAAATCAACCCGCGCCAGCCTCACAAGCTGGCGCTTTTTTTATGCTCAAACGGAGGAACCATGCGCCACATAACACAAGAAGGACTTGAGCTGATCAAGCGGTTCGAGGGCTTATCGCCCACCGTGTACATTTGCCCAGCCGGTTATCCCACCATCGGCTATGGGCATGTGGTGAAGCCACAGGAACGGGAACAGTTTGCGGGTGGCATTACCACCGAACAGGCCGAAACCTTACTTCGCCAAGACGTGCAAACCGCCGAACGCGCTGTTTTGCGCCTTATCACCGTGCCGCTTACCGATGGGCAGTTTGATGCGCTGGTCTCTTTCACTTTCAACCTCGGTGCCGGTGCACTACAACGCTCCACCCTGCGGCGGAAAATTAATCGTGGTGATCACACCAACGTGCCTGCGGAGTTTAGGAAATGGGTCTGGGCGGGGAGACGGAAATTGGAGGGGTTGGTGAGACGGAGGGAAGATGAGGCTTATCACTATCAAAGCTAACTATTAGCTACGTCTAGCAAAATTAAGTGTTCGAATACAATAAGTTTGAAGTTCTTGATCGTTGATTGTTGCCGTAGCATATGCTGGATTGGTATCGTGGTGAAACTTGTTTGCATAGTCTAACAACTGGCGCAGTTCGTTAGCATCAAGCTGATTTAATATTATAATACCTGTTGTAATAGACTGCTCGCATTCATTGTGGAATTTTCCTAGCAGTTTTCCAGGCGGAAAATGTGCGGGATAGGATACGCGAAGGAAGGCTTCCAAGACATAGCGCAAAGCGGTTGCCACGTCGCGCTCTTTGCCAGCATTACCGGCGTCGATATAGTGTTGAATCAAAGCGTGGCGCTTATCGTGTTCAGTGATGCAATCCTGATGAACATCCCATGCGTCGATAGAAGATGATTGTCCGCTGCGGATTATTTTAAGGGCACTACGGGTCGTCTTGTCGGCACCTTCCCATATCTGGCATAGGAACGGCTTTGAATGTGATAGCACTATCACCTGTTTGACGCGGGCCACAAGGTCACGCATTTCCTGAATGGTCGCAAGTGATCTGTGTTCGTCAAGGCTGGTCATCGGGTCGTCGATTACCACAATTTTCTGAGCAAGCGCCTGGTCTTGGTCGAGCGAAGCAAAAAAGAATGCCAGGGCAAGGGTGTTTCTATCGCCTGCGCTCAGGGTGTTTTTGAAGGATGGGCCACTATCTGCTGTCAGCGGCACGGTCACATTGTTGATAATAACGCTGTATGTGCAGGACGATCCGCCTCTATGATTTTGAGAACCAATGCTGGATAGTCGGAAGCCGGCATTGAATCTTCCAAGGTAGGTGTTAATCGCCGTTTCATATTGCCCAAAGATACTGTCACGGTATTGATCCAGGGCCTTCCTTGCATTATCGCGCAACGTCTCGGTCGCCCTCTTGGCATTTTTCTCTGCAAGATATGCTTGGCACAAAGGGGCAGTAGCCGCGCTATGGCGCGCTCGCGTCGTCTTCAGTTTAGCCAGGTCGGCGCTCAAGGCGGCGACATTGGCGGCGGCGGCTTTCTCTTTCACCACGGCGATTTGCGCATTGCAGGCCAATAGGCCTTGGGATGCGCCGGCAATGGTTTCACGATGGGTATCATACGCGGCAACGGCTGCGAGAATCTCCGGTGTCAGGGTCATCTTTTCAAGCGGCGAAGCCAGCTTGGCCCGCAATATCGACAAAATCGGTTCTCTGGCGGCTTTCCAGGCACGGGCGATTTCGGCGGTATCAATTGCGATTGCCGGCACTTCCATGAATTTCCGCCAAAAGTCGCCGCCTTGAATAGCCAGGCGCACGGCGCGTTCAAAAGCCGATTGGATTTCTCCATCATGGGCGGCGGCAACCGCTTTGCCGTGATCCGTAATGGCCTTCTTCAGCGTGGCATAGCCTTCGCTGAAATAGGTTTCATAATGTGTGATGATGCTGGAATCCTGAAGCCCTTGGGCGCAGAAGGGGCATATCTCGCCGTCTTCGCCGGCCGATGCGGCTGGTATTTGTTGCATCCCTTCGCCTATCCAGGCCTCGCCCCCCTTGCCTAGCTTGGCAAGGTGACGCTGCACACTGGCTGCGGCCTCGACCTGCAATCCTGGCAAGTCGCTTTGAAGCGTTGCTTCTATGGCGGCTGTATCGAACACCGGCAATTCAAGCGACAGGAAAATTGCCTGCTGCTTTATCGTGTCAGCGGCGCGGGCGGCGGCTAGATTGCGCTCGGCCGTTTGGATTTCAGTCTCGATGTTGGCATTTTCTGGCAAAGCACAAAATGCGTCCACGGTCAGGGTGCCGCGCTCGGCTGCCGGTATGGCAGCCTCTTTCAATTTTAGGGCACGATTGTGTTCTTCCACCTTATCGACGTGTGTTTTCAAAGTGGCATTCAGTGCTACGCCCTGAGCGCCTAATATCAGCTCGTGTAGATTCTGCTTGTGGCCTGTCTCTATCTCGATGCCAGAACACACATTCTGCGCCACGAAATTATCGTCAAAGACAGTAATATCAGAAAGCGGGCTTGACCATGCGCCATTTTGGAAGGTGTGAGATTGACCGTTTGCATTGATAACAATATGCGGAGTATGTTGCGCGCCTAATCTGTGGCGCTCGTTTATCAGGATAGGGTTGCTTGTGCCAAGCGAACGCAAGATATTGGCTAGGGTCGTTTTCCCTCTACCATTTTCAGCATAAATGAGCGCCAATTTGCTGAACGCCGTCTGCAAGCCAGGGTTGACGGAATGGAATTGCCCGATGTTTCTGAGCAAACTTATTTTTTCAATCATACTTTTCTAAAATCCCACTTCCGCCAACTTCGTCACCACCCCATAATCCACCCCAATGCTTTCAAAGTGCTTACTACCGCAGAGGATTTTCTGGTTTTCCTTGGAACGCCGTTCGTCGGCATTGAGTGTGCTCTTGGTCTCACGGACGAAATACAGTTTTTCTTGCGCGTCGGTGACAAACGCCCAGTCGGGCGTATAAGGGCCAATGGGGGTTTCGATTTTGAACCAGCGGGGAAGTTTGATGAACAGCTTCACATTTTCATTGGCATCCAGATCACGGGCAAATTGGCGTTCGACTTCGGATTCGAATTCCACAAAATCATAGAGGCTTTTATCCTTGTTCTGCACTTCGTACAAGCGGTGCAGTTCACGCATAGCTTCTTGCTCAAGGTCTTTTTCAAAGCGGGTCATCTCCCACACCGCCCCTGCCACGCGCTCATACTGAATGCCACCCAGCATCATCTCGTGCAGGGCGCGGGCAATAGCATCCCCCGCTGCTGCCATGAAGGCCTGTGGGTTGCGGCCAAAATCCGCCAGGCGGCCAGACATCCGCAGCATGGCAACCAAGGTATGGCGCGTCAGCTCGGTTTCTTTTTGCAGGAAGGCCAGCAGGTCTGGCAGGACGTTGACGGGCGCAATCGTATGCTCGCGCTGTTCCAGGATGCGATCCGCCTCTACCCCCGCTATGGAAATATCAATATCGACCCGAGTGGCGGCAATACGCGGCGTTGGCATGGACGGCAGTTGCCGCAAGCGTTCGGCGGCGCGGCGGATAAGTTCATCGGTTTCAAAACGCACGCGGTAGCGGGTGCGGGGGTTGATATGATTCCAAAGGGCGGCAAACGCTTCGCTGAGTTGCACCTGCTTATTGAAATGCACGGGGCGTTTATCGCGGGCATTGACAACGCGATTTGTAAACAGGCTGGCGCTGATGACATCCACGACCCCGGCTTTAAGCTCAGCATACTCTGGTGAGAGTGGCAGCGTAAAATGCGGATTTTTGGGATCGAATTTATCCTGCACTCGCCCGTCAGGCGCGAGATAGCCGCCTTGCACCAATTCTTGCCAGATGGCTTTTGAGGCATCCTGGCCGATAGGCGTCTCTGCAGCGGGATGCAACATCTTGGCAAAGGCAATGGGGGTAACGCGGCCAAAGCGAATGCCATAGTCTTCCTCAAATTCCGATTGCAGTTTGCGGGCAAAGTCTTCGTAGGATTCGTTGGCAATCACCGTCAGGCGATTGATATGTGGTTCATGAATGCGCTCTCCAGCCCCATTCACCGCAAGACGCAACCCCCGCCCGATTTCCTGCCGCTTTTTATCGGCGGACTTGGTTTCATTCAGGGTGCAGATCTGGAAGACATTGGGATTGTCCCACCCTTCGCGAAGCGCACTGTGAGAGAAGATAAACCGCAGCGGTTCGTTTGCATCCAGCAGGCGTTCCTTGTCTTTCATAATCAGGGTATAGGTCTCGTCATCCTTGGCGGTAGCACCGCTGGTATCGAGTAAGCCAATCACTTTGCCTTTTTTCCTGTCGGCAGAAAAATAGCCGTCGTGCACCTTATCCACTGGATGCGGGATCAGCCCTTGATACAGGGGCTTTGCGGTGAGTTCCTTAAAGGCTTCCTCAAACCATTGGCCAATCTTGCCAAGGCGGATGGTACCATCAGGGTGATACTGGCGGTAGTTGGCTACCTTATCGATGAAGAACAAGGAGAGCACTTTGATGCCTTTGCCTTTGAAGGCACGTTCTTTCTTAAGATGCTGTTCCACGGTTTCAAAAACCTGTGCCCGCATCAATTCTTCATCCATGCCGCCGAACGACTGGCCAAGGGTTAGGAAACTGCCCTGATTGAACTCCACGTATTCCGCGCCGGGCGTGGTATCAATATTTTGCACGACATAGCCTTTGGCGTAAACACCGCGCTCACCGGATTTCAGGAACAGGTCATCGCCTTTTTTCACCCACAGTTTGGCGGGTTTTATTGTGCCGTCTTTGCCTTCCTGATGAATTTCCAACTGCGCCTTGATGCCGTTTTTATTGTCGGTTTTCAGAAGCTTCACATACGCATCGTTGAAATTGTTATCGGAGCGGATGGAGGCTACCTCGATGCGCTTCACCAGCCGCAGGTCATAGGCTTTCACCGGATCAAGGCGGTATACCAGCGTGGTTAAGTTCTTGTGCGTGGCGGAATACCGGAAGGTTGCCGCTGCGGTGAGGGAGCGGATGGCCACCTGTGATTTTTCACCGCTGTCCACACTTTGGGGTTCATCGATGATCAGAAAGGGGTTGGTGGCCGCAATCAGGTCTTTTGGGCGATAGCCGTGGCAACGTTCCACTTCTTGATTGAATACGTTGGCCTCCCGTTGAAAGGACTGAATGTTAATAATCATGATTTGCAGGATGTTGTCCCGCGCAAAAGCGTTGACCTTTTCCAGTTTGCGCGAATCATAGACAAACGAGTGAAACGGCACGTTGTTATAAAGAGCGCGAAAGTGATCACGCATAATGGCAATGCTTTTAAGTACGCCTTCCCGAATGGCAATGCTGGGCACCACGATAATGAATTTCTTGAAGCCGTAGGTTTTGTTTAGCTCAAAAATCGTGCGCAGGTAAACGTAAGTTTTGCCCGTGCCGGTTTCCATTTCGATGGAAAAATCACGGCCATATTTGAGGGGGCGGCCAATGTTTCCAATGTTATAATCTATTTCACCAATATTACATTCGATAGAACCGATAGTCTTTGGTGGAATATCGATTTTTTCAATATCATTCCGTTCCTGAATGCGATGGATGTTTTCCAGCATCTGCTCATCGGGTATTTGAATCTCGTTACCTACGGCCAGTTCCCGCAAAGCCACCCCGCGTCCACGGACCTGCGCCGTCAACTCAAAATCGCTTTGCGCCAACGGTTGGCCTTCAAACAGCTCCACCACGGCGCGGATAGCGTCCTGTTGATAATCAAGGGATGGGTCGAATTTGAGTTTCATGCGGCGGCTCTCTTGGCAGGCAACTGTCTGGAATTTCCGGTTGGTTGGGATAAGGTGGCAGTTATCCGGTTTTTCTGGACGGCTGAAAATGAGTATGTCGGAAATTCCGACATACTGGGGTGTGGAAATTTGTGTCTCCTCCACGAGTCACAAAAATCTTTATTTTTCAGCTTTTCTATTTTCATTGATTTTTAACACCTATAAGGGCATAATGAACATGCAGATGGTTCGCTTCCCAAGGCTGGGCTGAACGACATCTGCTTTTTCGTTTTTACACACGGATAATCCCTTTCTTTCTGGGGTCACTTTTAAAAGCCACTTTTACCAGTGTTTTATCGAGCTGTTCAAAAGCAGTGCGTACTGGTTCAAGGGTTGAACCATCTAGAGGTTTTTCATTCCTTAAAAGACTGAATGCCAAAAAGTCAGAAAGCTGAATGAAATACGATGATTTTGACGTTTTGAATAATGGGTCTTCAATAATCCTCTCCAACGGCAAATTTCTTGAAGCATAGTTATATCCGTACATATCCACCCTATCCGGAACATGGTTTTCTTTTTTCATCTTCCGAACAATCGCTGTAAGTTTGTTTTCGTTCCCTTCGTCACAAATCAGTACAGCAAAAGCCTGATGTGCTTTCAGGGTGTTATTGATTCTGTTCAGCATGTATTCAAAAAGAAGCATATGCTTCTTTTTATCTATCGTGATAGCGTTGATAATTTTTAAACCGTCATCAATATTCTCAATGCGTTTAATTGCTTCTTTGAAAAGCACGGCACGATAATTTTTATCCCTGTTTGCTGGAAATTCACCGCGCCCTCCCACAAACTTTGTGGCATGAAGTTCATAATCCAAGGGAATTTTATGGGCTTCAAACCATTCTCGCCGCCAAGTTACCAACTTTTCAAAATACTGATTCCACTGGAAAGCGGGCACGAACATTGCTGAATACGCATAATGCGTTTCATCATACGATTCATCGATATACACAAGATAAAAATTTGTTGCTGTCATCTCACACCGTCCTAAACACAATCTCATTATCCTCATGCAAGGAGCGGGATTTGAAGGTTTGTACGGCGTTGGCTTTCAACTGATCGTTGCCTTGAAAGCCTTCGTCGAGGCAGATAACTTGGATAGGCTGGGTGGCGGCCATGGCGTCGATGACGGCGTCGTCCAGGTGTTTGTCGAGGCAGATAAGCATCGCACCCTCTTCGATGGAATAAACGTCCTTGCCCGCCATCACGCGCTTTTCGATAGGGATAGTGAGGGAAAAGCCCGCTTTCAGCAGCAGTTCGTAAAGAATATCTTCCGGCGTGCTGGCTTGGCTTAGATGGTCAACGTGTTCATCCAACATCCGCAGCAGGGTTGCTGTTTGTTCTGCTTCATCGTCGCTTTCCAAGGCCTTTTCACCCTCCCAAATGCGGAAGTTGCTGGCGGCGAGTTTGAAGACTTTGAAGCCGAGGTCGAGGGGGCGCGTGCCGTCAAGATTCAGCTTGCCGTTTTGCTCTTCGGCAATTTTCTTAGCGGCGCGGCGGATGCGTTCTTTGCCAATGTCGGCAATGGTTTTGCATTCTGCCTTATATGCAGTGCTTGTTTCTGATACTTTCTCAGGTAGTTGTACCAGAATAAATTTACGATTTCCCTGATCTTCTAAGTTCTTGAAATACACTCCGTGCGCTATGGTGCCAGACCCAGAGAAAAAATCTAAAATTAAATCATCTTTTTCCGTAAACCAACTTATAAAATCCTTCATCATAGTCGGGGATTTTGGATTTTCCAAAGGAGCCTCATCTAATTCAAATAGAGCAGCAAGTTCTGTAGATATTGCACCCTGACTACCATAGTCTTTCAGTGTAGTTTGAGGCGTTTCAACCCCACGTTCCTTGGCAATCTTTATTTTTCCCGAAGCTGTAAAATAGAACTCGCTGATTTTTTGTCCTCTGGAATCAATCAGAGATTCACGATCACCATAGAAAAATTGCTGCATTTGATTTTTTTGAGTAAAGGCAGCTCTTAATGTAACTGGCTCTTTTGTATAGCCATTATCGCAAATCATGCGACCTTTTATTAGTTCAACCTTCTCGGTTCCTCCCCACGAATTGGTGAGTTCCGTTCCGTGTTCTGCCTCAAATCTCACTCTCGATGGAAATGAAAATTCTGTCATGGGGTGACGAGAAGACTCACGCTTCATTGCCCCTGCTTGGAACAAATCATTATTCGAACTTTTAGGTGTTTCAATATCCTCAATGTTTTTACAATAAACAAAAACATATTCATGATAGACTTTGAACACACCAGCCTGAGCACTGTGGTTTTTGTCCCATACGAGCGTAGCCAAAAAATTCTCTTCGCCAAAAATTAAATCTAACAAATTTCTAAGATTATGGGCTTCTTTATCATTAATGCTTATAAATATCACCCCATCTTCCCGCAGCAGGTTGCGGGCAAGGTAGAGGCGCGGGTACATCATGTTCAGCCAGCGGGCGTGGCGGCGGCCACCAGCGTCGGTATCGGTGGCAAAGCGGCGGCCTTCGTCGTCAATCTGGCCAGTGTAGGCAAGGTAGGTTTCCAACGTTTCGCTGTATTTATCGGGATAGATGAACTCCTTGCCCGTATTATAGGGCGGGTCGATGTAGATCATCTTCACCTTGCCGAAATACGCCTTTTGCAGCAGTTTTAGCACCTCAAGGTTATCGCCCTCAATGAACAGGTTTTCCGTGGTATCAAAATTCACCGATTCCTCTCGGCAGGGCTTCAGCGTGGCAATGCTGGGGGCTTGAATCACCTTCATGCACTCCGCCTTGCCTGGCCAGCTCAAGCCATAACGTTCCTTGCCCGGTTCCACATAATCACCCACAGCGCGACGCAACTGCTCCACATCCACCTGATCACCAGCGAACACTTCAGGAAACAACGCTTTAAGCTGTGCTCGCTTGTCAGCTGCAATGTCCAGCGAGGTGAGGCCTTTTTCTTGAGCTTGTTCGAGGGTTATTTTTTGTGAGGTCATGCTGCCAATGCTTTCTTCGTGTAATACTTATCGAATTCCTTCAAAATTTCAGGACTGTAAAACTTTCTACTCCCAGTCTTTTTAACAGGATGAGAGTACCAAACATCACTGTATTTTTTGCCATTACTCTCAAGTTCTTCCTTGATCTTATAAAATCTTGGATTGGGGCTGAAATCGCTGTAACGCTCTTTCATTTTTGGAAGTAAGTCATCCTGATAAGACCAAGGATATTTATTTTTGAAAGTTTCTTCTGAATTTATAACAATAGGATGTCCAGCATCCTTAGTTATGTGCACAGGCATTCCTGTAGTATCGCGGCGATATTGAATATCAATCGCCCAAGTTATCCTGTGTTTTTCATCGGCATTATAAGTATCTTCTTGCTGGGCGATGTAATTCAAAAGCCTTCTATGTGCTTCCGTTTCTTTCGAGATTGAGTTTGCATCAAATGTTACTGGAATATTCAGAGCTATGGGAATTAGAAAAATCTCATGCTTTGAAAGTGGGTAATCAAACCATTCAATAAGTAAATCAACATAGCTTTTCAGGGTTGCCGTTCCAACTTCCAGCAGTTTTCGTTCAAACAGCTTGCTTTCATTATAAAAGTGGATAGCGTTATCCCTAATCTCTACGGCTGTTTCAAGCTGCGCGATTAAAGATGCTTGTAAATTCAATTTTTTAGCTGCGCCAAAAATATCTATGGTACATTTATTACCAGATCTATTTTCTTTGAATTTTGGATTTTTATAAGATGATCCATTTTTCTTTTTCTTGCTATCATCAATAATATAAAGGGCGTTCTCTCCCTCATCGCTTACCTCAATAAGCCTTGCCTTTAGCAAAAGTTCCCATGCGTTTACTATGAGAATACAAAAGCTTTCCTCCCGATAAGAGAAATTTGGCTTGTTGTACAATTCAATAGCCGAAAGAGCCGCCTGTACGGATTTTTCTAAAAGCATCCTGCTTTTTGATCGTCTGCCCATCACGCCACCTCAAAACGTATCGTGAACAAGTCTTTACTCGTCACGTGCTGCTCTAGGCGTGCTTCTATATCATTCAGCAGTTTATCTTTATCGGTCTGCACCTGCTTGGCGGCGGCGTCATAGGCACGCCATGCGTCATCGCGCTGTTGTTCCAGTTTTTGCAGTTGCCGTTGCAGGGTAAGTTTTTCAGGCATGTTGCCAGCGCGGCGGATGATTTTGCGTTTTTCGGTAATTTCTTCGTCCAATTCCTTCAGCGACAGGCGCAGAGCGGCGCGTTTGTCTTCCGCCCATGCATCCAGCTTGGTCATTTCCTCATCGAACCATTCAGCGTTGCGTCCTTCCAGACGCTCTAAAATAGCGGTGGCAGCCTTTTTTGAGTTGGCTTTAAGGGTAGTGTGAATAGTGGGCGACAACGTAACCGCGTCGCCTACATGCCCTGGCAGGTCAAACAGGCGGCGGCATTGATTATCATCCAGTGTTGTGCCGTCATCAGTGCAGGCACTGAAAATAACATGATCCTCGGCTTCTAACGCTTCAAATGTTTGCAACTGACACAGCAGCCAGCCAGAACGCCCCGCCAGACTATCCAGTGCCGCAATGTTTTTTCCGCTGCCGCGCAAGGTGAAGGTGACATGATGCGGCGTGGTTGGTGTTTCTTTTACTCGTGCCAGCACACGCTGTGCCAGTGGGTGCCCTACGCGAAAGGTATTGGCATCATCCATCTTCTTACCCATGCGGTAGGGGCCAGGGTTAATGCGTTCGCTGGGGAATGGATTGGTTTCCAGCACAAAACTTTTTTGCTGTTCATCAAAGCAGGCAAAGCCATGCAGGGCATGACAGGTAAGATTCCATAACCGCTCTTCAAAACGGCCAAGATAATCTTGGCTTTCGATGCGAACTTTCTCGATAACCTCTTGATCAAAGTTGTTCAGCAACTTCTCGCGGGCATCTTGGCGGGTGCTGTGCACGATTTCTTCCATGGAATGCTGAAGATCATCAAATTCTTGGCGGATTTGATCCGTGGTGCGACAGGTTTGAACAATTTGCACAATGCGTTTTTCA
>JBILKT010000174.1:0-3843 GCA_044376545.1 Alphaproteobacteria bacterium | reverse complement strand
AAAAATCCCCCCAAAATAGCGGGATATACTGGGGTATTTTCCCTATTTTGGGGGGATTTTGCAGCCAAAAAGATCAATTTTAAACTTGCACGTTAGTTTCGGGACAAGCTCTTAGAACTGCCCTTAAATAATTAATGCACGAATTAGTATTCCGCCCTACATTACTTTTCATGCTTGCCACCCTCGGTTCATCGTTTTTATTTTTCGCCCTCACCACCGCTCTATTACAGGGTTTTGGCGTGTTTTTTCCAAACCATATTCCACCACAGCACACACGCCGTTTCGCACAAGGCTGTTTCGTTGCAACAGCGGGAGCGTTTTTCACCCTGATGTATGCGTATATCATTTCTGACTTTTCGTTAGAAAATGTGTTCCAAAACTCCCATACCAAAAAGCCGGTTCTCTATAAAATCAGTGGCGTGTGGGGCAACCATGAAGGCTCGATGCTGTTGTGGATGCTAATTCTTGCTGGTTATGGCGCGTGGTATGCACGTCGTCCTTTAACGACAGCTCTACAACATACGACAACTGCGCTGTTGGGCTGCATCAACACGGGCATTTTGTTGTATATTTTGGGGGTTTCCACCCCGTTTATCACCCTTTTCCCCATGCCTAAACAGGGGCAAGACTTAAACCCTTTGTTGCAAGACCCTGCCCTTGCGCTTCATCCGCCGTTTTTATACCTTGGCTATGTGGGGTTTGTCGTGCCCTATGCGTTGGCGTTAGCGGCGCTTCTTAAACGGGCTGCACCAACTGAATGGACAGCTTCATTACTACTTTACACATTAGCGGCGTGGAGTTTCCTCACTATAGGTATCGCTCTAGGCAGTTTCTGGGCATATTACGAGTTGGGTTGGGGCGGTTGGTGGTTTTGGGATCCTGTGGAAAATGCCTCGCTATTGCCGTGGCTTTCAGGCTTAACGCTGATTCATGCCGCCATTATTACCCACAAAAAACAGGCATTGCAAAGCTGGACGTTGCTGCTCGCCTTACTTACGTTTAGCCTTAGTTTGGTGGGGACGTTTTTGGTGCGTTCGGGGTTGCTCACCTCGGTGCATAGCTTTGCGAGTGACCCCACACGCGGCTTGTTTATGCTGGCACTCATTGTGCTCACCATTGGCACAGGATTACTTATTTATGCGCTTCGTGCGCCAAAACTGGGGCGGGATAACCCTGTCGAGCTCTACACCCCCGCAGGCGGCATGCTGTTAGGCAATGTGTTGCTAATTACCAGTTGCGGCACCGTGTTGTTAGGCACGCTTTATCCGTTGTTGCTAGAAGCACTTGGCAACAGCACCATTTCTGTTGGCGCTCCTTATTTTGAGGCAACATTTGTGCCACTGATGCTCCCGTTATTGGGGCTGATGGCGCTGGTACCATTGTTAGGCAGTGGACGGAAAAATCTCCTCAAACTCGCTTTCGTCACAGTGTTGGGTGGCGGGGCATTGTGCTTCTATTTTCAACCCCCTAATCTGATGGCAGCAGCAGGGTTTGTGTTAGCAGCAGGCGTTGCCTTCACCGCCGCGTTTTCTTACGCAAAACAGCGCACGTTGAGTTTCAGTTTGGCACATGGCGGCATGGCACTTGCTGTTATCGGCATGATTACCGCCAGCACCCTGCAACAAACAAAAACCTTTACGCTGGAGCAAGGGCAAAGCATCGATTTTAACGGCTATACCCTGACCCTCAACAGCATAGAAAGCGCGGTGATTGGCACGTATCAAACGATAATTGCACACGTGGAAGTATATAAAGGCACCCGCTTTCAAACAACCCTCACCCCTGAAAAACGCTTTTATTTTGCACGGCAAATGATGACCAGTGAAATTGGGCTGTATGGTAAGGGTTTAAGTGACCTCTATTTAATTTTAGGCGAGAGCCAAAAAGAAGCGAATGGCACGATTAAACAGTGGAATTTTCAGGCACTCTATAACCCGTTTATTCGGCTGATTTGGTTGGGATTAGTGCTCGCCGCTGTGGGGGCGATGCTGGGCGTGAGAAAGCGGATTGAACAATAGGGGAAGAGTTGCTATACCGCTCGCACCTCAAGATTATCAAAAAAAAATCTTGCGAGCGGTAAAGCCCGCGCGGCGCCCCAGCGAAACGTTGCACATTCTTCCTGTGCAACAGGTATATTAACTGATCATCTAATAGTGACGCTTAATTTTGAGTGTTGTGGACACGACGTATTACTTACAAGGAATTGACAGACATGATCGAAGGTTTGCGATTATTAGATAGAGTTCTTGATAAGGAGTTCATTCAGCATCCTGCCCAGCAGACTAAAGCTATTACGGCTACAGAGTTACGCAATACTGCGTGGCAGAAGGATGCAAGAATACCAAGTTGGGTTGATATATTTGGCGTTGGTTTAGATCAATTTTTTACACGCCCTGATATTGCAAAAGGATGCTGGAAATCATTTTGCGATTACATCACTGCTGATGGTGGAAATATATCAAATTATAAATTCATTGAGCCGTCCGCAGGTATGGGGGCATTTTATGATCTACTACCAACTGATCGGCGTGTAGGTATTGATGTAGAACAATTTAGACCCTCTTATATTAAGAGCGATTTTTTATCATGGACACCCGAAAAAAATGGTTACTGTTATGCTTGTATTGGGAACCCGCCCTTCGGTTATCGGGCGTGGCTAGCACTGATTTTTCTGAATCATGCTGCACAATTCTCTGATTATGTTGGTTTCATTTTACCTATGGGCTTTCAAAGCAGAGGAAAAAGTAATTTGATAGACAGAGTAAAAGGGCTTCATCTTGTTCATTCTTCGCATCTACCTCAGGACAGCTTTATCGATATTGATGGAAAATCAGTAAAAGTAAACGCGTTATGGCAAATATGGGCACGCAATCCTAAAGGAAAAGAGCTAACAACTAAAACGTGCAATCAATATATAGATTTGTTCACAGTTGATATGCGCAAAGAGAGGTTGTGTGGTCAGAAGCGCTTACATGAGGCAGATTTTTTTTTACAGCGAACTTTTTATAATGATCCGCCAAGCCTTGTGACAAGTTTTGACCTAGTGAAATATTGTTGTGGATACGGCATAGTAATTAAGCGTGATAAGATAAGAGTAATTAATATTTTGAACAATACAGATTGGCGAAAATATAGCAATCTCGCGAGTCATAATTGTAGACACATTAGTATGTGTCATATAAGGCAAGCACTAACAGATGCGGGGTTTATCGATGTGTGATTCTATAAAATTATTCGCTGATGCAATACAAGAGTTTCACAACCATTCTAAATGGGATAATGCTCCGCTAAGTGGTATAAAAACACTATCCAACACCTGTGTAGGCAGTGTTGGGCAGCTTTTCATAGAAAAATTATGCAAAGAATTGTTGATGCCCTGTTTATTTCCTATTAACCAAAAAGGCAGGCGATCGAACCAGAGTCCTTGGGATATAAAGATAGCTAATATTGAATTTGAATTAAAAACGGCAACAGAAGATGTCAACGGCAATTTTCAATTTAACCATGTTCGCTACCATCGTCCATATCAGGCATTACTATGTTTGGGTGTGTCACCAGCTAATTTATATTTTGGTGTATGGTCGAAAGGTGACGTGGCAACAGGTAAAGCTGGTAGACTCGTGAGCATGGAAAAAGGTGCTAATGCTTCGTATAAACTTAGAAAAACCCCCGCTCAGTTGCACGAAATAAATCAGTTCAAATTTTTGATTGATAAATTTACTGAAGAATTTAGGTGATGGAGTTTTATACCGCTCGCACCTGAAGATCTGCAAATAAATCTTGCGAGCGGTAAAGCCCGCGCGGCGCTTGAGCGTTTCATCGCAACTTCTTCAGTTGCGATAG
>JBILKT010000048.1:0-9736 GCA_044376545.1 Alphaproteobacteria bacterium | reverse complement strand
AGGCTTGACAACGCCAATCGCCCTAGAAAAGAGGTTTTTAGAACTGCCCTATAATATAGCGTAACTTAGGAACACCCATGGCAAAGAAAAAATCGGCCGATAAAGAAACAACCGCTGCACCCATCGAGCGCGAAGACGACCAACAAGAAAACCAGAAAACCCTTGAAAGTGCTGCCAATATAGTAAAAAAATTGGTGACCAAAGGTAGGGCGCGGGGGTTTCTGACCTACGATGAAATAAACAATATTCTTCCTTCTGATCAGATGACGTCTGAGCAGATTGAAGATATTATGACCGCTATTTCCGAAATGGGGATCAATATCACCGATGGGGAAGAAGACGTGGAAGAGGCCCCCCCTGCCGATGATGAAGGGGAAGGTGAGGAAAGCCGCGTTGCTGGCAATATTGATGAGGGCAGTTTAGGGCGCTCTGATGATCCTGTACGGATGTATCTCCGTGAAATGGGCAATGTTGAATTGTTATCGCGCGAAGGCGAAGTAGAAATTGCGAAACGCATTGAGAGTGGTCGCGAGATGATGATTGGTGGCATTTGTGAAAGTCCGCTTACTATCCGTGCTATTGTGGCGTGGCATGATGCCCTTATTGAGAACAAAATTTTGCTGCGGGATGTCATCGATCTCGAGTCAACATATGGTGCGGGTATTGATGCAGAAGAACTTGTCGCAGCTGAGGATTTTTCAACCCTAGAAGCAGAAAAAGCCTTGGCAGCAGAGCAAGCCGAACTGGATAGACAAAAAGCCGAAGCAGCAAAAGCAGAAGCGGCAAAAATTCTCGTGAAGGAGGATTCGACGCTCAAGTCTCCTAAAAAAACGCCTGTTAATGATAGCGCCGAAGACAGCGAAGGGGAAGACGATGATGCAGATGACGAGGAAGATTTAGATCTTCCTGAAGAAGACGCAGAGCAGGTTGCTATCGTTGAGGAAGAAGAAGAGTATGAGGACGAGGTAAGCGTTTCTTTGTCTGCCATGGAAGAGAAACTAAAGCCCATCGTTTTGGAAACCTTCAGCAAAATCACTGCCACCTATGCTAAACTGAAAAAACTGCAAGATTCCCGTCTTGTTTTGTTGTCGCAAGGCAAGAAACTTGAACCGAAAATGGAGAAATCTTACGAAGCGTTACGCAAGGAAATGGTGCTGATGATGGAAAACGTACAGCTTAATAGCGCACGGCTAGAACAACTGACAGAGCAGCTTTACGGTCTCAATAAAACCCTGATGCAACAAGAAGGACGTTTGTTGCGCCTTGCTGAAGCCTGTGGGGTGAAGCGCAAGGAATTCTTAGAAAGCTATTTCGGACATGAACTCAACCCTGAATGGGTAGATATGATTGCGCAAAAGAAAACCAAAGGCTGGTCTAAACTTGTCGCAGAACACCGCGATGAGATTACTCTTACCCGCGAATCCATAGCCGAGATTTCCAACGAAAGCGGCCTCCCTATTGGCGAATTGCGCCGTGTGGTGCAAACAGTGCAAAAGGGGGAGCGGCTTTCAAATCGTGCAAAAAAAGAAATGATTGAGGCGAACTTGCGCCTTGTGATTTCTATTGCCAAAAAATACACTAATCGTGGTTTGCAATTCCTTGATTTAATTCAAGAGGGCAATATCGGTCTCATGAAGGCCGTGGATAAATTTGAATATCGCCGTGGCTATAAATTTTCTACCTACGCGACGTGGTGGATTCGCCAAGCCATTACGCGTTCGATTGCCGACCAAGCCCGCACCATTCGTATCCCCGTGCATATGATTGAAACAATCAACAAGTTAGTGCGTACGTCACGCCAGATGATGCACGAAATTGGGCGTGAGCCGTCGCCTGAAGAACTCGCGAAAAAGCTGCAAATGCCGCTCGATAAAGTGCGCAAGGTGATGAAAATCGCCAAAGAGCCGATTAGTTTGGAAACCCCCGTGGGGGATGAAGAAGATAGCTCATTGGGTGACTTCATTGAAGATAAAAACGCCATCATCCCGCTTGATGCCGCCATTCATGGGAACTTGCGGGAGACAACAACCCGCGTGCTCTCGTCACTTACCGCTCGGGAAGAGCGCGTGCTGAGAATGCGTTTCGGCATCGGCATGAATACCGATCACACACTCGAAGAAGTTGGCCAGCAGTTTAGCGTGACGCGCGAGCGTATTCGCCAGATTGAAGCAAAAGCCCTCCGCAAATTAAAGCACCCCAGCCGCAGCAGGCAGCTCCGCAGCTTCTTGGATACATGATAAAATTCCATCGCTATAGCTGAAAATCACGTGCTCCCTTATATTCTCAAGAGATTATTATTAATTATCCCCACCTTGTTGGGGATTATGCTTCTAAATTTTTTACTGATACAGGCCGCCCCCGGAGGCCCTGTGGAGCAACTGATGGCAAAATATCAGCATCAGAGTAGTGATGCGACGGCGCGAATTGGCAACACAGGGGCGGAAGTTGCGGCAACGGCGACAAGTGCGACTGCATACCGCGGCGCACAAGGCTTGGAGGCCGATATGATTGCGGAGCTGAATAAGCAATATGGCTTCGATAAGCCTTGGTATGTGCGGTTTTGGGGCATGTTGAAGGGGTATGCACAATTCGATTTTGGCAATAGCTTTTTCCAAGACAGACCTGTTATGGAGCTTATCAGAGCGAAACTCCCTGTTTCCCTGTCTTTGGGGCTGTGGAGCACGCTGATTATTTATCTGATTTCAATTCCGTTGGGTATTCGCAAAGCGGTGAAGGATGGCTCTAACCTTGATTTATGGAGCAGCTTTGTTATTATTATTGGCTATGCGATTCCGAGCTTTTTATTCGCCATGCTGCTGATTGTGCTGTTTGCAGGCGGGAGTTACTGGCAAGTTTTCCCCCTGAGGGGCTTGGTTTCTGAGGGGTTCGAGCACTTTTCAACCATCGATAAAATCAAAGATTATGCGTGGCATATTGCATTGCCAACATTGGCACTGGTGATTAGCGGTTTTGCGAGCCTCACGATGCTCACCAAAAATTCGTTTTTGGAGGAGATTAAGAAGCACTATGTGCTTACCGCGCGTGCCAAGGGCGCGAGTGAAAAACGCGTGCTCTATGGACATGTTTTTCGCAACGCCATGCTGATTGTGATTGCGGGATTCCCTGCGGCGTTCATCGGGATTTTGTTTACAGGCTCCCTATTAATTGAGGTAATTTTTTCGCTGGATGGCCTTGGGTTACTGGGCTTTGAGGCGGCAGTGAACCGCGATTATCCGCTGGTATTTGCCACCTTATACATGTTCACGTTTGTCGGGTTGTTGCTCAATCTCCTTACTGATTTGATGTATGTGTGGGTTGACCCGCGCATTGATTTTGCGGGCAGGGAGTGAGGGGGGGGTGCTTTCATGATTTTGATAAACAAAATTGCGGCTGTTGTGTTGCCGCTTTCAATCGTTCCTAGTATCGTTCCTAGTATCACGTCCATAAATTAACATTACATTGCGGAATGTACGAGACACTAGGTTTTCTCGGGTTGTTCCCGCTACTTCACCCACTACAAATACCCTACGGGAATTGCCGTAACCTCCCGTGATAACGGCACAGGCTTTTCCACGAAACACACTACCGCACCATGCCCGATTTTTTTGTCCAGCTTTTTCAGCACGGGAAAATGTTTGGAAGCGGTTTTGGAAGGGGTGGCGGTTTTCTTGAACTCTATCGGGTAAAGCGTATCACCTGTTTCAAGGAGTAAATCGACTTCTTTTTGATCCGTATCGCGGTAATAGTAAAAATGCGGTGTTTTGCCGTTATGCCAGTAGCTTTTGAGAATTTCTGAAAACATGTAGGTTTCTAGAATGGCGCCCGACATAGCCCCCGCCTCTAGTGAAGCTGCGGTTGGCCACTGCGTCAGATAACTGCATAGACCCGTATCTAAAAAATAGAGCTTGGGGGTCTTGATGAGGCGTTTGGTGACATTGTTATGATACGGCTGCAACAGGTAAACCAGCCCAGAGGTTTCCAGCACCGACAGCCATGCTTTCGCTGTTTTATGATCAATATCCACATCGCGTGCAATGTCAGAGTAATTGAGTAATTGCCCTGTTCTTGCTGCGATTGTGCGCAAGAAACGATTAAAAGCGATATCGTCCGTGATGTTTAATTGATCACGCACATCACGCTGGATATAGGTTTGAACGTAGGATTTGTAGAAAATATCACGCGGCATATCGGTGTTCTGATTAAGGCGCGGGAATGCCCCAAGCCAGATACTTTCATACACGTCTTGCGGGGATTTTGGCTGCTTTATATGGTGAGCCGTCTGCTCTATCCATGCAGGTGTTGGCAAAAACGGTTCTGCGACTTCAGCGCGTCCGTCCCTTTCTGCTTGCGATACCCCCAGCAAATCAACGATGGCAACGCGCCCCGCGAGGCTTTCAGTAATCCCCCGCATCAGATGAAACTTTTGTGAGCCTGTTAACCAGAACACCCCGTTTTTCTTTTCTCTATCCACGATGATTTTAATCGCACTGAACAGTTCAGGCGCATATTGCACCTCGTCAATTGTGAGCGGGGTTTTATGCGATTGCAGAAATAGCGCAGGATCGTTGCGCGCCAATTCACGCTGCTGCATATCATCAAGCGTCACGTAATTGCGCTGCGCGTCTGCACACATTTCAAGCAAGGTGGTTTTTCCAACTTGCCTTGGTCCTGTGACGAGCACAACAGGAAAGCTCTTGCTTATCTGTTTAATAGTCTTTGTAAGCGAGCGGTGCAACATGATGAAATCTCATTTGTGTTTCCGTTTAATTGGGAAAGCAATGCCAATATAAACGAATTTATCGCCAAGCGCAAGATTTATCCGTTTGATTTCATCTTGAATTCCCAGATAACCGAGATATGCAAAAGTACAGAGCATTTACAGGGCGGATCGCGTTGATTGTCGCCAAACACAGCAGGGGTTTTTACTTCCTCCACCACATATCAGGAAACCCTAGGCTATAAGGCGGGACAACGGCGGGGCGGCCGAACTTATCCCAATAGGCAAGGCGGAATTTGCCTAAGTACCAATGGGGAATAACATAGTGCTGCCAGAGCAACACACGGTCTAGGGCTTTGGTGGCGGCAATAAGATCATCTCTGTCGGTGGCGGCGATAACACGGGCAACAAGCGCGTCAACAATCGGGTTTTTAATGCCTGCAACGTTGCGGCTGCCGTTTACATCAGCTTCTGCAGATGCCCAATAGGAACGCTGTTCATTGCCCGGAGAGAGGGATTGCCCGAAGGAAGCGAGTGTCAGCTCATACTCAAAATTTTTCATGCGATTGGCGAATTGGGCGGCATCAATCACCCGCATGGTGGCCTTAATGCCAAGGCGTTGCAGGTTTTGAATGAACGGCGCGGTGACACGCTCAAACGCGGGGTTATCAAGCAAAATTTCAAAGGTGAAGGCTTTGCCTGCTTTGTCAACCAACACGCCGTCTTTAATTGTCCATCCTGCCTGCTCAAGGAGCGTTTGTGCCTTGCGGAGGTTATAGCGTAAACTATTCGGCGTATCATTCACAGGCAGTTTGAAGGGGAGTTCAAACAGCATTTTCGGCAGTTTGTCTTTGAAAGGAAGCAGAATTTCCAGCTCTTTGCCCGTGGGGATGCCGCTGCTGGCAAGGTCAGAATTGGTGAAATAGCTATTGTTGCGTTTATAGGTATTGTAGAACAGATTTTTGTTCATCCACTCAAAATCAAACGCATAGTTGAGGGCTTCGCGCACTTTACCATCTTGGAACAAGGGCTTCCTTAAGTTAAACACAAATCCCTGCATTCCTGAGGGAATTTGATTGGGAATTTCCGCGCGGAGCACCTGCTTATTTTGCACGGCGGGGAAAGTATAGGCGGTTGCCCAATTTTTCGCAATGTTCTCTAGGCGAAAGTCATACGCGCCCGCTTTGAACGCTTCCAACGCAACGGTGGCATCGCGATAGTAATCATAGCGGATAGTTGCAAAATTGTTGAACCCCTTGGTGACAGGCAGGTTGGCCGCCCAGTATTTATCATTCCGTTTGAAGGTGATGGAACGCCCTGCTTTGACATCAAGCACTTTATACGCGCCGCTGCCCATCGGTGGCTCAAGGCTGGTTTTTTCAAACGAGACGGCTTTATAATAGTTTTTTGAGAGTACGGGCATTTGCCCCATGATGAGCGGCAGTTCCCGATTATTGCCATCCACAAACGTGAATTTAACCGATAACGCGCCTGTTTTCTGGGCTTTTGTCACCGCGCTGTAATAGCTGCGATAAAACGGTTGCCCTTTGGTCTTCAGGGTGTTGAAGGTGAACAGCACGTCATCGGCAGTGACAGGCGTACCATCAAAAAAACGCGCCTCGGGACGGAGGGTGAATTCCACCCACGATCTGTCTTTCGGCACGGTAATTTTGCCCGCTAACAAGCCATATTCGCTGAACGCTTCATCGGCAGATTGCTTGGTGAGGGTGTCAAACAGCATCATAATGCCGTCGGCTGGGTTGCCCTTTAGAATAAACGGGTTGAGGCTATCAAACGTGCCGATGCTGGAGAGCACCACATCCCCGCCTTTGGGGGCATTGGGGTTGACATAGTCAAAATTTTTGAAGGTTGCGGAATATTTCGGCTTGCCATGCATGGCAATGCTGGGCGTTTCCGCCGCCATGGCCAGCGTTGGCAAGGCAAGGCAAAGGGGGATACACAGGGCGAGGGAATAGAGCAGAGGTTTCATGGCAGCGTACACTCCTTTTTCTTTAATATGTAAAGGAGTGTAGGCAAAATACCAAGGGGGAAGTTAGTGTTTCAGGAGTGTTAATTTGAAGGCGTTTTGTGACCCCTACACATTATTTTGAATTTTTTCCTGTAGCCCCCCCCCAAAGGTGTAAAACATCAAATGCACTTATATTAGGATCATAATCGTCATCACAGTCAACAGTTGGTGTATCATTCGAGGCGACTATAGAATTTCTTCGGGAGTGGGCTTGAGTTGTATTATCGACCAAAAGGTGTAAAACATCAAATACACCTTCACCTCTCTTAGGATCATAATCCTCATCTATTACCGTCATAAAATTCCCTTTTTAGCATTAAGATTATTACAACAACGCGCTCACCAACCCAATCACCGCGCCAAGCACACCGCCCCACACAACCAGCCACCCAAGATGTTTGGCAATCATGTCGTGAATAATATCCTTCACCATTTTGGGCGTTAGCTCGGCAAGACGCTGATCAACGATATGCGCGATAGACTCTTCTAGCATCCCCGTTAAGAGTTGTCCACTATTATTATTGTTTTTAAGGGAATGTTTTTTTAAATCGTCGATTGATTGCGTAATAATCTCGGCGAGCTTTTGTTTGATGGGTTCTTTAAGCGGGGTTAAGGCGGCTTCACCGCCAAACATGCCCAGCATTTTGCCGAAGGAAGAACTGAGAATTGCTTCCACCAACCCTTGATAAATTTTATCAAGGTCGATACCCTTTTTAAGGGTGTCAATTTTCTGTGCTACAATTTCTTCAGGCGAAACGGTTTTTTGCAAGAATTTTTCAATGATATCCTTGCGAAAAAATTGCTGCATGAGCATCTGCTTAATGCCGCTTTTAAAATCCTCAAAACGGGCGGGGATGACGCCAGACCCATAGAGGAAGCGCACTTTCTCGAACAACATGTAAATGGCAAGCCAGTTGGTAATGCTGCCTGAAAAAGCAAACACGCCCATTGTATACAGAATATAGCTTGCTTTCACGCCGATATAGGGCGCACCACCATAGCCCAGCGCAATCGCCACAAACGCGAGGGTGTTCGTCCAAAAACTCATGGATTTGTAGAAGGGCATAGTGGGGTATTTTCCCTATTTTGGGGTAGTTTTGCAGCCAAAAAGATCATTTTAAACTTATGCGTTAGTTTCGGGACAAGCTCTAAGCAAACGGATGGGCGCGTACCCACTCCCTGATAGCATCATTCATGCGTGTTTGCCAGCCTTTGCCTGAGGCGCGGAATGCCGTCACAATATCTGTGTCAAATCGTATTTTTATGGCAGTTTTTGCCCCACTCCCCTTGGGGCGTCCCGCCCGTATTAAGCGTCCATTCTCGTGAATGGCGGCTGTTCTGAACCATTCTTCATCCAGTTCAGGAGCGTCGTCAGGGTCAATCCATGGGGTGCTCTGCAAAGACGTGGCGGTAAATTGTTCGTTCTCACTCATTGGCATACCTCATTGAAATAATTCTGCGGCTGTTGTCCCGTTCCGTCCATACCACAACCACCATACGCTCGTTGAGAAAACCAACCGTAAAACGTCGCTCTTCGTTGTGAAGCGCAACATCAGAAGGCTTGCTAAATGTTTTGCCTCTAAAGACGATGCTGGCATGTTCAAAGTCTAATCCACGCTCAAGGAGTGTTTTGTCGCGTTTTGCAGGATGAAACGTAATGCTTACCATAATTAACGTACATCCTTTTATTGCAAAACACAAGCAAAATTGGAAAATTCCTTTGCAACCAGCATTACCCCCTCTATATATCGACTAAACCAAAATTAAGGAACAGAAAATGAGTACAGCAACCGCCGTTAAAAACGCTTTCACCGATTATAAAGTTGCCGATATTTCCCTCAGTGTTTGGGGACGCAAGGAAATTGCCATTGCCGAAGGCGAAATGCCGGGGCTTATGGCATTACGCGCCGAATATGGCAAAAGCAAGCCGCTGAAAGGCGCACGCATTGCAGGGTGTCTGCATATGACGATTCAAACAGCGGTACTGATTGAAACGCTCACCGCGTTGGGCGCGGATGTGCGCTGGAGTTCGTGTAACATTTTCTCCACCCAAGACCATGCAGCCGCCGCCATTGCTGCAACAGGCGTGCCTGTATTCGCATGGAAAGGCGAGACCGAAGAAGAATACGAGTGGTGCATTGAGAAAACCATTTTCGGGGAAAACGGCTGGGTGCCGAACATGATTCTCGATGATGGCGGCGATTTAACAATTATCGTGCATCAGAAACACCCTGAATTGCTGAAAGACATCAAAGGCGTATCGGAAGAAACCACCACAGGGGTGCATCGTCTGTATGAAATGTTCAAGGCGGGCACATTGAAAATCCCTGCGATTAACGTCAATGATTCCGTCACCAAGTCAAAGTTTGACAACCTCTATGGGTGCCGCGAAAGTTTGGTAGACAGCATCAAACGCGCCACCGATGTGATGATGGCGGGGAAAATTGCCGTTGTGGCAGGGTTTGGTGATGTGGGCAAAGGCTCTGCCGCGAGCCTCAGAAGCCAAGGCGCCCGCGTTCTTGTCACCGAAATTGACCCCATTTGTGCGCTGCAAGCGGCGATGGAAGGTTATCAGGTTGTCACCATGGAAGATGCAGCCCCCATCGGTGATATTTTTGTGACCGCCACCGGCAACGTGGATGTTATCACGCTTGACCATATGCGTGACATGAAAGACCGTGCAATTGTCTGCAACATCGGGCACTTTGATAGCGAAATTCAGATTGATGCGTTGCGTAACCTGAAATGGGATGAAGTCAAACCCCAAGTGGATGAAGTGATTTTCCCTGATGGCAAACGCTTGCTGGTGCTGGCAAAAGGTCGCCTTGTGAACCTTGGCTGCGGCACAGGACACCCCAGCTTCGTGATGAGTGCGTCGTTCACCAATCAAGTATTAGCGCAAATTGAATTGTGGACGAATACAACAGCTTACCCTGTTGGTGTTTATGTATTACCTAAGCGTTTGGATGAGAAAGTCGCCGCCCTCCACC
>JBILKT010000173.1:0-3877 GCA_044376545.1 Alphaproteobacteria bacterium | reverse complement strand
ACGCGGAAACAGGACGGCAATCTTCTCCATGCCATCGCCAATGCTCTAAGCGCACAACCCCCGCCAGTCATCTACTAAAGGGGGCTGGGGTGTTACGTTTTATAAGGGGTACGCGAAGAATGACGCTACCCTCTACCCTTATGCCTACAGCACTACTCGTTTAAGGAGAACCAACAAAAAAAGCCGCTCTGCAGCGGCTTTTTTTCGTATTCACAACAGGGTGTTGTCTACTCAACAATCTCAGTCTGGGCAAAGAAATAGGCAATCTCAATCGCCGCGTTTTCTAGAGAGTCAGAGCCGTGTACAGAGTTCGCCTCAATGCTTTCTGCGAAATCTTTGCGAATGGTGCCTGCCTCTGCATTGGCAGGGTTGGTTGCGCCCATAATGTCGCGGTTTTTCTGCATGGCGTTTTCGCCTTGCAACACTTGCAACACCACAGGGCCAGAAATCATAAAGTCACAGAGTTCGCCAAAGAATGAACGAGCACTGTGCACCGCATAAAAGCCTTCCACTTGCGCGCGGGTCAGCTGCACGCGCTTTTGCGCCACTATCCGTAAGCCTTTTTCTTCAAAGCGGGCGTTAATGGCGCCTGTGAGGTTGCGACGGGTTGCATCGGGTTTCAGAATAGAGAGGGTGCGTTCGATTGCCATAGATTGAGTCTCTTTTTGGTATGTTTGGAGCGGGTTATAGGCAGGGCAGGGTAGAAACGCAAGTGTTTTGTGTGGTGGGGCTGCGAATACTACAGAATGTGTAAAAATGGACAATCTATATTTGTTGCACAGGAAGAATGTGCAACGTTTCGCTGGGGCGCCGCGCGGGCTTTACCGCTCGCAAGGTGTTTGTGGAAATCTTGAGGTGCGAGCGGTATACTCGCCATCCCCAAAAAAAATTGATGCCCATTAATCATCATCCACCTATGTAGGCAATCCTGAATGCGCTGTGAGAGGACGCTCTATTAAATCGCCTAATCCTGTAAGGACGATAGGGGGCTTATTCGGCAGTTCTACCGTCAAATTCAGTTTGCCGCCAATAGCTTCTACATATTTTTGTAGCGTGGAGAGCAACATATCTGAGTTTTTCTCGAGGCGTGAAACATTGCCCTGCGACATTTCCAGCTCTTCAGAGACACGCGCTTGCGTTAAGCCTGCAGCACTTCGTAACTCTTGCAAAGTATGATAGGCTTCAATTTTTTCAGCCGTCCGCGCCTGAATCAGGTGTTTTTCTTCCTCTGGCAATGTATCCCATATTGCTTGTAACAACGGGCCCTTGGTCATGACGTCTTCTCCTTCAATCGTTTTAAGTGGTCATCAAAACGGCGGTCGGCCTTTTTGAGCAACGTCCTGTAAAACTTCTGGGTAAAACTTCTGGCTACTCGCTCCTGATTTATCACCCGCCACGAGAAGAATTGCTTTTCTTTCTGGATCAAAAGCGAAAGCAAGCCGCCAGACACCATCATCAGCATTAAACCGTAGTTCCTTCATGTTCGCATGTTTAGAGTTCTTCAAAGTATCTGCGTGCGGCCTGCTGAGGGCAGGGCCAAACTGTTCCAAGAATTCCACTTCTGACAGCAGTTCGCGCTTTACCAATTTTGAAAACGCTGCAAATTCTTCTGCAAACAACGCATGCAACTCTATACCTTTTGCACATGAAGAATGTGCAACGTTTCGCTCAAGCGCCGCGCGGGCTTTACCGCTCGCAAGGTGTTTGTGCAAATCTTGAGGTGCGAGCGGTATACAGCTTCTGAAAACCCGTAACTATCCACCTAGCATGCCGTCTTGTTAAAAGGCACGAGGCACGAGGCGCTAGGGACGAGGAAAAGAAAGAGTATCAAAATAGTCCCTTCTTTTTCTTCGTGCCTAGCCCCTAGTGCCTCGTCCCTTGAGGATCAGAAGATGACCGTAGCTAGGTAGTTACAAAAGATAATTGGTATTATATTCCATTGCACACCATCCCCCCCCCACAAAAACCATTGCTCTTGCCCGCTACCCCCTCTATATGTTTCGTAAACACAGAGGAGAATTATATGACCACCGTTGCAGGCATCACCACAGGACAACTCAAATCAATTATCGAGCGCGTTGAGCGTTTAGAAGAAGAAAAAGCAGGCATTGCGGCGGATATTCGCGATGTATTCGCCGAGGCAAAAGCCAACGGCTATGACGTAAAAGTGCTGCGTCAGGTGCTGAAAATCCGCAAGATGGACAAAGCCGCCCGCGAAGAAATGGAAGAAATGGTCGAGCTATACTGCCAAGCCCTCGGCATGTTTGGCGCCCACACGCAGGCGAAAAACATCGCGGATGAGTTGGAAGACGCGGCGTAGTCGCAAGGCTGACTTGAAGTCATTGCCCTCAAGCATACCGCTCGCAACGTACTTTTGCAAATGTTGCGGTGCGAGCGGTATACACGTTTCAGGCAGAAAAGTACGCCAAAGAATCGCCGCACGAGAGAGCTCTCACGGAAATACGCCCACCCGACTCAATCCCATATCCTCGGCAAAGCCAAAGCGCACGTTCATGTTTTGCACGGCTTGGCCGCTCGCGCCCTTCACCAGATTATCCAACGCGGCGGTGATGATGATTTGTCCTGCACGACATCCCTGATGCACGGCAATATGACAGCTGTTTGAGCCACGCACATAGCGGGTAGCAGCGGCAGAACCCATGTGCAGAACCTGCACGAAGGGCTCTGCTTGATACGCTTGCAGCAACGCATTATAGGCGTGTCCAACGGTAATCCCTTTTAAGCTTTGCGTGTAGATCGTGGCAAGAATGCCTCTGTTCATCGGCATCAGGTGTGGGGTAAACGTTACTTGTACGGCGCGTCCTGCCGCCCAGCTACAGCCTTGTTCAATCTCAGGTAAATGTCTATGTGCGCCGATGCCGTAAGCATGAATACCGTCCATGACTTCACAGGCAAGATTACCTTCTTTCAGGCTACGTCCTGCACCACTGACCCCCGATTTTGCATCAATAATAATGCTGTTTGGGTCAATGAGTTGTTGCTCCAATAACGGCAGGAGTGCCAAAAGAGAGGTTGTGGGGTAGCACCCTGGATTGGCAATGAGTCGTGCAGTTTTAACCGCATCGCGATACCATTCGGTAAGCCCATACACAGCCGTTTGTTGGAGTTCGGGGGCATGATGCGTGCCATACCACTTTTCATACACAGGAATATCGAACAGGCGGAAATCGGCGGAAAGATCAATAACAACGGCGGTTAAAGGGAGCGCTTGTATCACCTGCTGACTAGCGGCGTGGGGCAAACAGCAAAACACTACGTCGATACCGCTAAAATCAATTTCGTCAATTTTTTGCAAGATAGGAAGCGTAAAGCCTGTCACATTCGGGAAAATGGCATGCAGATGCTTGCCTGCCTGCTTGTCAGCAGACAATGCCTTAATATGCACGGCGGGGTGATTGAGCAATAGGCGCACCAACTCAACGCCCGTATAGCCACTAGCACCAAGAATGGCGACATTGAGGGAGTGATGGTTGTACATAGAGACCTAGTAATACTAGCCCCCATCATAGAGACGGGATGACGTTTGCGCTTGCGTGCGAGACATTTTGCACGTGTTTTAGGTTTACTGGGTTTGTCCCCGTTTATGAAGAATGGCTGGCGGCGTAAAATCTAATAAAAACAAAACTTACGAAGAATTTCGCTTCTACCCGCAACCACCCGAAATCTGAGGCATTTTACGATTTTCGCCGCCAATGTCAAAGGAAAGTTAGTTTTGGAGGATTGCGTGGGATAGGTATTAACTCTTTGTAACACCCCAGCCCCCCTTTAGTAGATGACTGGCGGGGGTTGTGCGCTTAGAGCATTGGCGATGGCATGGAGAAGATTGCCGTCCTGTTTCCGCGTAGTGGAGAGGAGT
>JBILKT010000172.1:0-3878 GCA_044376545.1 Alphaproteobacteria bacterium | reverse complement strand
CCGAAACTAACGCACAAGTTTAAAATTGATCTTTTTGGCTGCAAAATCACTCCAAAATAGGGAAAATACTCCCGTATACCCCGCTATTTTGGAGTGATTTTTCGCGCAAAAATCTCAACTTTCTCCTCGTACGTTAGTTTCGGGACAAGCTCTTAGAAATTAACAGTTCTGCGCTTTGATATGCGCCCCACCTGTACAGGCGTTGTTGCACCTGCGGAAACCGCCAACCTTACACCAATCGCGCGCAGCACGGCATGAATAGTCTCATAACGAGGATGAGAGCCTGCGGATAGAGCCTTATAAAGGCTTTCTCGACCTAGCCCCGCGTTTTGTGCGATGTGCGCCATGCCCATGGCTCTGGCGACATCTCCAACAGCAGCAAGAAAAACATGGGGATTGTCGTCTTCCAACGCCGCAGAGAGATATTCTGCCATAGTCTCTTCATTATCAAGGTATTCCGCTGGGTCAAAAACCTGAAGTTCTATTTTCTCTGTCATCATTTCTTTCCTTTTTTTCTTCCTCGCGTAGGGCGTTCGCTATACTTTTTGCCTTTGCAATGTCTCGAACCTGCGAAGATTTATCACCCCCTGCAAGTAGGACATAGACGGTTTCGCCCCTGCGGGTGTAATAGACTCGATAGCCAGGGCCAGCATGAATACGCATTTCAAACACACCTTCCCCAACAGGGGCGCAATCGCCGAAATTTCCTAGTAAAGCACTGCGAAGACGGGACGAAATTCGCGCTTTTGCTTTTCTATCTTTCAAACGAGAAAGCCAATCCCTGAAAGAAGCGGTGTTGATGAACGTTATCATTAGTTCATTGTATCCAATAGAATACAAAAAAGCAACAGGTTTTGCATTTGGAAGCAAAAATGATATAGGGGGAATAAAAAATGGGGGCATTCTGTTGCCCGGTTGCCCCCGTACCGCGAATAAAACACTGCTTACGCAGCCATTTTCATTTCAGGTGCACGATTATCGTTTGCACTTACAAAATAGCCCGATAACGGCGGTACAATGCCGAGCAAAAACACTATCTTTACCGCGCACGTCGATCCTATGTCGTCCCCACGATTAAAACACCTGTTGTTGATGGTGATATAAACGTAATGATACAGTGTGAATCGTCACCCCGTCGCATGACGGGGTCTGGCTCTTTTATATTTCCAGTACATTTCCAGACCCCGTTATAAAAACGGGGTGACGGACTTTGTTAGGACACCCTGCTCATGATTTGTTTAACACCACCTTATTTCTAAGATGTCTTAATGGTGGAGACGCCGAGTACTGCCCTCGGGTCCGTCACGCTTATTCCATAAGCCATTTATCGCCATAGTTAGCAAGCTAACACGTATTATATATCACAGGATGCGGGAAAAAGCGAGGAGTTTTTTTTGGGGGGGGGCTGTTCATGGTTGTGTGCGCAATAAATAAAATGCTTGACTAATATATATATATATTAACTTGAATTTAGTTTTTGGTTTGTGACAGCGATCTTTCGCGGGGGTAAACTCCAGTGGGGGCGCGAATGACAGAATAATTAAATGGCGCTGACCCCTTACGCAGTCCCATCAACAGAGAGGTATTACTATGACGATAGACGAGCTTCGTTCAACAGCTTATCAAGTTCTGGGGATTAAGCCCGATGGACTTAACGTAGGTCAGACAATTGCTGATGCCAATCATCCAGAAAACAATTACTCTACTTGGCTTTGGGTTAAGGATGAATTTTTTCTTAGAGTTTCACGAGGTGAACAAAAAATTGCTATTTGTGTTGGAAAAGACCGCACCAAAGAAGAAGACCAGTGGTCAGATCCTGAAACTTTCCCTTCTGTTGAGAATGCCTTGGAGCATTATAAGCAATCTAAAGGGCACTTCTAGAAACCCTTTTTCTATTCGGGGCTCTTACCCTACTCCTCCACAATCATCGCGGTAAACGCCGCCTCGGCGCACAGCGTGTCGCCCACATAGCCTTCGCCACGGAATTTCCAGATGTTGCGGCGCGACTGCACCTTTTTCACGCGGAGTTGCAGCTGGTCTCCGGGGGTAACGGGTTTTCTGAAACGGGCTTCGTCAATCGACATAAAATAGACGAGCTTGCCTTCAGCACTGCCGCCCATGGAATGAATCACCACCACAGCAGCGGTTTGCGCCATCGCTTCCACAATTAATACGCCCGGCATCACGGGTTTGGTGGGAAAATGCCCTGCAAAATACTGCTCATTAATGCTGACGTTTTTAATGCCTGTGGCGGATTCTCCTGTTGCAACATCAACCACACGGTCAATCATCAACAGGGGGTAACGATGCGGCAACATGCGCATCACCTCGAGAATATCGAGGGCTTCCAACACAGGGGCAATAGGAGATATATCGTGCATAGCTATGACAATTTTTTAAGAGCGGCAACTTGCCGCAGCCAGTCGCGCATCGGTTGAGCGGGGCTACCACCAACGGCTTCGCCCGCTGCAACATCGCGCATAACGCCACTGCCCGCTGCAATCTTAGCACCTTTACCAATATTGAGGTGTCCCGTCAACCCTGCTTGTCCTGCAAGCTGGGCATAGCTGCCAATGGCGGTACTCCCTGAAATCCCCACCTGCGCAACAATGATTGCATTATTGCCAATCTCGACGTTGTGGGCAATGTGCACCTGATTATCAATCATCACGGCGCGGCGGATGATGGTGTCACGCGATGCCCCCCTGTCAAGGGTGCTGTTTGCGCCCACTTCAACGTAGTCTTCAATAATTACCCGCCCTAATTGCGGCACTTTCACAGGTCTGTCTGGGTCAAACGCAAAGCCAAACCCCGCTTGCCCAATTCGTGCCCCTGCGTAAATCACGCAATGTGCCCCAATAATCGCGTGGGTGATGCTGGCATTCGCGCCGATAGTTGTATGGTCGCCGATGATAACATTCCTGCCAATCGCCGCGTTGGGCGCAATCGTACAATACGCCCCAATCTGTGCCCCTGCTTCAATCACCGCCCCTGCGGCAATGTCGGTGTGTGCACCAATGCTTGCGGTGGGGTCAATGATCGCACGGGGATGGTGGAATCCTGTTGGACTAGCTGTTGGATAAAACGCTTGGGCAACCAGCGCATAACTTTTATACGGCTCTTTGCAGAGCAAAACTGTCATGCCTGTGGGGGAGGCTGCTTTAGCAGCAAGCTCTGCTGAGGTCAGGCACACCCCTGCTTCGCTGCGAGCAAACGCCTCGAGATATTTCTTATTGTCAAAAAAGGTGAGGTCGGTAGCGGTTGCGGTGTGTAGCGGCGCAACATCGGTGAAAATTTGTTCAGGGTTAGCCTGTACGGACACTACTGCCCCTGCAAGATGGGCAATCTCTGCAAGGGTTTTCGGAGCGGATTTGGTGAAAAAACGAGGGTCTGGCATGGGGGCTATGGAATGAAGTGAGCGGAAAGTGAACCCTAGCAACCGTCTAGCGTTTTTGCAAGATTCCTGTTATTTTGTCAATACCCCGACGCGATCTATTTGCTGTCGGCAATATTCTAAGAATAATAATTCGCTTTTCTGGGCAACAGCTATTTTAACTTCCATCGACAAAAACTCTAAATCATATTCAGGATCGTAATTTTCAGGATCGTAGATTGCATGCTGTTTCGCTTCCCCCAGTCTTTTCTCAAGCTCCGACCGTCCAGATTCAAAATCTTTCATCGCTTCGAAGGGGGATTTTGTAATTTCATCTAATTTAAGTACATAGTCTCTAGCATAGAGTAAATTACCTTTGCCCCCCCCCGCGCACTGGATTCATTTTTACTGAGCAAGGCTTCGGCAGCGTCCTTATAAGAATAGGGATTTTGGCATAATGGAAAAAAAGGGGGGCTGGAAATAGGCTCTAACTAGTGCATAGTGT
>JBILKT010000216.1:0-2704 GCA_044376545.1 Alphaproteobacteria bacterium | reverse complement strand
CGGGCATTCCAACTTTTGCCACTGCTCCACGCACCACAGGGCAACCATCTCGCCAAACAGTTGGCTTATCTCTGGCGCGGTAATGAAATCGCCCGCCCGCCCGAACGGGTGCCCTGTGGTGTAATACCCATGATCGGTATCCGTCAACGCAAATGCCATCAAATCAGCGAGTGAACACGGAACGGGGAGAGCAGGATGCAATGACACTATTTTTTCTGTGCGTTTTCTTGCGAACTCGGGGTACTAGTTGTTTCAAATTTTTGTTTCCGCCACGCCGCCACATTCGCGTTGTGTTCTTGGAGTGTGCGGGCGAACGCATGGCCGCCTGTGCCATCGGCAACAAAAAATAAATAATCGGTGGTGGGTGGGTTCAAGACTGCCTCTAACGCGGCGCGGCTAGGATTGGCAATCGCGCTTCGGGGGAGTCCCGTTACCGTATAGGTGTTAATTGGGCTTTCCATCGCAAGGTCACTGCGGCTGATGGGGCGTTTCAGCGTCTCTTCGCCCCCTGTAATGGCATAGATAACGGTGGGGTCTGATTGCAGCGGCATGTTGATGCGGAGGCGATTGAGGAACACACTCGCCACCACGCCATATTCTGATTTTTTGCCCGTTTCTTTCTCGACAATTGACGCTAAGATAACCGCCTCAGCTTGGTTCTTGAGGGGGAGGTTCGGGGCGCGTTTGTCCCACAACGTATTGACTGTTTTTCGCATCGCTTCTTGCATCCGCCGCACAAGGGCATTCATGCTTTCGCCGCGTTCGTAAAAATAGGTATCAGGCAGCAACCCGCCTTCAATGAGGGGCACTGATAAATCGTTCTTCAGGGATGTGGCTTCCTGTAATAATTTTCGCAGGTCGGCGGCGGTTGCGCCTTCTTTGAGTGTGAGGCGATGCTGTATTGGTTTATTGGTGCGGAGTGCACGGCTGATGGCTTCTGGAGAAAGCTTTGCTTTGAGCAAGAATTCCCCCGCCTTATACGCTGTTGTATGCTGTAGCAGCGTTTCAACAAGGATAAACAGCGGGTAGGTGTGTATTGCTCCCGCTTTCTGAAGATTTTTTGCAATATCATCAATGCCTTGTCCTGATTCGATGATAAACGTTTTATTATCGGTATAGGCGGCAGGGGTTTTGTAATAGTGTTGCAAGCCATACCCCCCGCCTGCAACAATAAGAGCGAGGCAAAGCAGGATAAGCAGTATGCGGCGGAATGTTTTTGACACGAAGACAGTAATCTTTCAGCTGTATACCTTTTGCACATGAAGAATGTGCAACGTTTCGCTCAAGCGCCGCGCGGGCTTTACCGCTCGCAAGGTGTTTGTGCAAATCTTGAGGTGCGAGCGGTATAGTGTTACAGATGGAATGATAATGGCAGTGTCGTCACCCCGTTTTTATGACGGGGTCTGGTAAATAACCATTCCAGACCCCGCACTTCCCTTCGGTCTTGACGCCCTTCAGGGTAGCGGGGTGACGGACTTTTTTGTCGCAGTCTACTAAAAAACGCTCATCATCACTCTCTGTTTAACACAACCCTTTCAGTCTCTAAGAGCTTGTCCCGAAACTAACGCATACGTTTAAAACAGATCTTTTTGACTGCAAAACAACACCAAAATAGGGAAAATACTCCCGTATACCCGCTATTTTGGTATTATTTTTCGCGCAAAAATTTCAATTTTCTCCTTATGCGTTAGTTTCGGGACAAGCTCTAAGAAAGCGTCATAAAACCGTCACATTGTGGGCAGATGGCGTGCCATTCGATGACCGTCTGATGGCAGGCACTGCAAGACCAATCAAAAATCGATGCGGCATCCTCGGCAAGCCTACGGTTTTTATCGATATCTGTTGTCTTTTCTAATGACAGCACAGCAAGTTCAGCACATAGATTATATGCCTCTTTGCTGGGAAAGATTCTCAAAGATGCTGTCGCCAATTCTTTTGCTTTGCCTAAAATCCCCATCTGTTTTTCTGCATGACTTAAGAGAAGGAGGCTTGTTGCAAGCGTTGGGTGTGGGGCAACAAAGTATTTGATTTGTTTGTAGGCGGCAACAGGGTCAAGAGAAACAACGCTTTCTTGAAAAGCCTTTGCAAGCATTGCGTGCGGATCATTTTTCCACGCTTTATACAAGATTGTTCGCGCGCGTTTTTCATTCGCTGGAAATAACGCTTTTGCATAGCTAACAACAGAAGCAATGTTTTGGGGGGCGAGGCGATAGGCACGCTCAAGCAATTCGAGCGCTTCGCTAGCAGGGAGCATGCGACTTTTTTCAAGAAAAATGCCCTGTAGCAACTGTTGCCCCAGTGTGCGGGGAAGAATTTTCTGGTCAATCGCTTTATTCACTGCCTGTTCCGCTTCCTCCCAATGACACGCTTTCATCGCCGCATGAACAAAATTTTCCGTCGCCCATGTATTGGTGGGGTGTGTATGATAAAAATTAGTGATTAATTTCTGCGTTGTGGCCGTATCATTATTCTTTCGAGCATTTGTAATAAGCCCCCGCATCCCCAAGGCCCCTGTTTCAGGGTGTTTTATCATCTCGGTATACAGTTGTGTTGTGCGCGCAGTTTTTTCTTGGAGTTGTGCTGCTTGTGCTTGCAAGAGCAATGTGAGTGCGTGCTCACCCAATAATATATGCGCTTTTTTTGCGAGGGATTCCGCTAAATCTCCCTGTTGTGAAGCAATGGCAACAAGCGCTTTGCCTGCGTA
>JBILKT010000033.1:0-12050 GCA_044376545.1 Alphaproteobacteria bacterium | reverse complement strand
TGGAAAGATGCCGCAGAGATGAACGAGCGTGTCTGCAAGCTCGCCTTGGTAATCCCTTGGAGAACCGATTCCCCCACCGCAGGGCGCAAGCCTTTTGCATGGAGTTTCGCGTTTTCCTCGTGGAATTCAATGCGATCCACTTGTTCGCCCAACAAGAACGTGCTGTCACCCACATCCTGCACTTCGATTTTTTGCAGCATCTGGCGGGCAATCACTTCGATGTGCTTATCATTGATTTTCACACCCTGCAAGCGGTAGACTTCCTGAATCTCATTAATGAGATAGTTCGCTAAGGCTTCTACACCCAACACCCGCAAAATATCATGCGGCACGGGGTTACCATCCATCAGCAAGTCGCCCACGCCCACAAAGTCTCCTTCATGCACACTAATGTGCTTGCCTTTCGGGATGAGGTATTCAACAGGCTCGACATTTTCATCAACGGGCACAACCACGATGCGGCGTTTGGTTTTATAGTCTTTGCCAAACTCAACCCGTCCTGCAATCTCGCTGATAATCGCGTAATCTTTGGGTTTACGCGCTTCAAACAGCTCTGCCACACGCGGCAAACCACCCGTAATATCCCGCGTTTTTGTTGATTCACGCGGAATACGCGCCAGCACATCCCCTGCCCGCACTTTCGCGCCATTCTCAACACTCAAAATCGCATCAACAGACATGAAATAGCGGGCTTCCAAGCTATTGCTCAGTTGAATCACCTCACCCGCTTCATCACGCAAGGTAATGCGCGGACGCAAATCCGCCCCTTTAGGCTGCTGTTTCCAGTCAATCACGACTTTGCTGGTGATACCCGTTGCTTCATCCATCACCTCCCGCATTGAGATGCCTTCCACGATGTCAAGATACTGTGCAACCCCTTCTTTTTCTGTGATAATCGGCAGGGTGTATGGATCCCATTCTGCCAATTTCAAGCCTTTAGTGACTTTTTTGCCCTCATCAACATGTAATTTTGCGCCATAGGGCACGCGGAAACGTGCTTTCTCGCGGTTATTATCATCACGCAAGATAACCTCTAAGTTCCGCCCCATCACGATATTCACGCCATCGCTGTTTTGCACAACCACACAATTATTCAGATACACAGTGCCATCAATCGTTGCCTCAACGAACGACTGTTCAGCCCCCCGTTGCGCCGCGCCCCCAATGTGGAAGGTACGCATGGTAAGCTGTGTCCCCGGCTCCCCAATGGATTGTGCCGCAATAACACCGACCGCTTCGCCCATATTAACAGGCGTACCGCGTGCCAAGTCACGTCCGTAACACTTTGCACACACACCACTTTGTGTTTGACAGGTCAACACAGAGCGGATTTTCACAGAATCCACACCCGCTTTTTCCACCACATCCACATCGGCTTCTGTCACTAAGTGTTCTTTAGCAACAAGCAACGCACCTGTTTTGGGATCAAGAATGTCCTCAACAACCGTACGTCCTAGAATACGCTCGCCCAGAGGGGCAACGACTTCGCCACCATCAACCACGGCACGCACCGTAATACCATCCTCTGTGCCACAATCTTCCTCAAGAATAATGCAATCTTGCGCCACATCAACCAAACGACGGGTCAAGTACCCAGAGTTAGCGGTTTTCAACGCCGTATCGGCAAGACCTTTCCGCGCCCCGTGGGTTGAGTTAAAGTATTCAAGAACGGTCAAGCCCTCTTTAAAGTTAGAGATAATCGGCGTTTCGATAATCTCGCCCGATGGCTTCGCCATGAGGCCGCGCATCCCTGCTAGCTGCTTAATCTGCGCCGCAGAACCTCGCGCCCCTGAGTGCGCCATCATGTACACGGAATTGACTTCGCCATTCTCGCCTTGTTGCGAGATGACTTTCATCATTTCATCCGCCACTTTATCGGTACATTGTGACCAAATATCCACCACCTTGTTGTATTTTTCCCCTTGGGTAATCAAACCATCAAGATATTGGTTCTCATATTCTTTCACTTTGTCGGTGGTATCTTGAATGAGTTTTTCCTTAGCGGCAGGCACAACCATGTCGTCCTTACCAAAGGAAATCCCTGCACGACATGCATAGTTAAAGCCAAGCGCCATTAACTTATCTGCGAAAATCACCGTCGCCTTCTGCCCGCAGTGGCGATAGACCATATCAATCACGTTCGAAATATCTTTCTTGGTGAGAATACGGTTAATCAAATCTAGCTTAATGTTCGGGTTTTTAGGCAACAAATTCGCAATCATCATCCGCCCAGGCGTTGTGTCAATCACTTCCACAACCCGCGTGCCATCGTCTTTCACAACCTCAAAACGGGCTTGAATTTTGGTATGGAGGTTAATAAACCCACCAAAGATCGCCTGTTCAATCTCCCCAATTGTTGCAAATGCCATGCCTTGATTTGGCTGGTTTTCCTTCACGATGGTGAGGTAGTAAATCCCAAGCACAATATCCTGAGACGGCACGATAATCGGCTTGCCATTTGACGGACTAAGGATGTTGTTTGTTGACATCATCAGCGTGCGGGCTTCTAGCTGCGCCTCAATAGACAGCGGTACGTGCACCGCCATCTGATCCCCATCAAAGTCCGCATTAAACGCGGTACACACGAGCGGGTGCAACTGAATCGCTTTCCCTTCAATCAGCACAGGTTCAAATGCCTGAATCCCCAAACGGTGCAAGGTAGGCGCACGGTTCAGCATCACAGGGTGTTCGCGAATCACTTCTTCTAAAATATCCCACACTTCAGGACGTTCTTTTTCAACCATGCGTTTTGCTTGCTTGATGGTGGTGGACATGCCGTAAAGTTCTAATTTTGAATAAATAAACGGCTTGAATAATTCCAATGCCATTTTCTTAGGGAGTCCGCACTGATGTAGTTTCAGCTCAGGCCCCACCACAATCACCGAACGGCCTGAGTAATCCACCCGTTTACCAAGCAGGTTCTGACGGAAACGCCCTTGTTTCCCCTTCAGCATATCTGCCAAAGATTTCAAAGGACGCTTGTTCGCCGCCGTAATCGGGCGGGCGCGACGACTATTGTCAAACAGCGCATCCACAGACTCTTGCAGCATGCGTTTTTCGTTCCGCACGATAATATCGGGCGCACGCAGCTCTAACAAACGCTTCAAGCGGTTGTTACGGTTAATCACACGGCGATACAAATCGTTCAAATCAGAGGTCGCAAAACGCCCGCCATCCAGCGGCACGAGCGGACGCAATTCTGGCGGAATCACAGGCACGACTTCTAAAATCATCCACTCTGGCTTGCTGCCTGACTCAATGAATGCCTCTAAAAGTTTCAACCGCTTAATCAGTTTTTTGCGCTTCATTTCAGAAGAGGTCGCCGCCAAATCCTCACGGATTGTCTCAACTTCTGCTGTCAAATCCATGTCTGTCAGAATGGTTTTTAACGCTTCTGCACCAATCGCCGCGGTGAACGCATCTTCGCCATATTCATCTTGCGCGTTGATGTATTCTTCTTCGGTCAACAACTGATATTTCTTGAGCGGCGAAAGCCCCGGTTCCACCACTATATAGTTCTCAAAGTAGAGAATCCGCTCCAGTTCTTTCAGCGACATATCAAGCAGCAAGCCAATACGGCTGGGTAATGACTTCATAAACCAAATGTGGGCAACGGGGGCTGCAAGCTCAATATGCCCCATACGCTCCCGACGCACCTTGGTGAGTGTCACTTCCACACCGCACTTTTCGCAGATAATCCCGCGATATTTCATGCGTTTGTACTTACCGCACAGGCATTCATAGTCCTTCACAGGGCCAAAAATACGCGCACAAAACAACCCATCCCGCTCTGGCTTAAAGGTGCGGTAGTTAATAGTTTCAGGCTTTTTCACTTCGCCGAATGACCACGAGCGAATCCTATCAGGACTCGCCAAGGAAATGCGAATTTGATCAAAGCCATCTGTGCTTTGCTGTTGCTTGCCGAAAACGGTGTTAAAGTCGCTCATAATTGCCTCTGTTCACTCTAAAAATACCTTAACGCCGTTCTGGTTGCAGCAAAACGGCATCGATTGTTTCTTTGGGTTCTTCTAAATCGCTTTCATGTACACTCTCATGACGACCATAATAACTTTCAGGATGAAAATTGAGTATTATTTGCATTTGCTCAATCTTTTGAATGTCATCGTATCCGCCTTCATAGCCGTATGTCACCACTCTATTATCAGGCGGCAAGAGCTTAAGAATTTCTATTAACTCTGCCACTGTCATGCTTTCTGCTCCCAAAATCTCAAGAGAACATCATGCAACGTGCGCAGTGCAATCAGATAGTGAGGGCAAGATTCGACAATGCCTTCAATATCCTCTTCTGCATAATCGTGCGCTATCTCCCGACGATCGTCCAGCATATCGTTAAAAATCTTGTCGTCCTCCACTAATCCTTGCGCCACCAACGCAGCAAATGCAGATCTAGGGGAATTCACCACCACACCGTCTTTTGCCAACACCGCCTGAACTGCTTTCCATGCCCTTTCGAATGCCAACATGTATTCCAAACAAACAGAGTTGCGCCATGTTATACGATGTTGCGGCAACGAAACATTTAATGCTTGTTCTAAATTATCCAAACACCGCGCTAATTCTGTTAATCTTCGTCTCCCATCTTTCACTTGCGACTCCGTTCAAATAATAGAACACCCTCTGTATCTATTGCTTCTTTCAAAGGCAGCGGAGCGGTATGATAGCGCACAACATCCACCTTACGCAAGGTCAGTGGCGTCTCCCGCATCATACGAATCATCCGCCACTCATCGTAATCCGCCGTAGGACAAGACACTGCCAAGTCAATATCTGACGTTGCATCAAAATCCCCCCGCGCCCGCGACCCAAACAGAATAACCTTTTCCACACTCGGAAAACAGCCAATTTGCTGGGCGAGAAGGTGAGGGATACTGCTATTGTCTATCACGCTGCACTCCCCGCTGAAAAGGCATCTTTGATATGCTCATAAAACCGCTGTAATTCCTTATAATACAATCCACAACGCACATAAATCTCTGCTGATTCATCTTCCAGATAGGGATGAGCGGCGTTGTTCCGATTCTCCCGCATTTCCGTCCATAATTCCGTCTCTTCAATCCACCCTTGTGTTGCCGCATAGCGCGACCAACTGTCAAGATTGTTCCCAATTTGCGGCACAACTGCCTGTGCAAGATATTCCAATGCGCCGACCGCTTGGTGGTGCGCCAAAATAAAGCGATGCACCACCACGTTGATTTTCCATTCTTCTTCCCCGCTCCATGCCAACCCTTGCGCAAAAGAAGCGAGAGCTTTTTCAAAAAGGCGCAACCGAAATACTTCACGCCTTTTCATAAATTACCCTGCCTTCCCGTTCGATACTCTCCCGCAGTTCGGGTGGAGTCTTCTCAAACCGTACGACGTCAATTTTGCGCACCGTATAGGGCGGCCGCGCCATTGAACGGATCATCGACCACTCGGGGTAGTCCGCCGCTGGGCACACTACCGCAAGATCAATATCCGATCGCTCGTCAAAATCCCCCCGCGCCCGCGACCCAAACAAAATGACTTTCTCCACACTCGGGAAACAGCCAATTTGCTGGGCAAGGAGGTGGGGGATGTCGTCTGAAGAAAACACCATTGATCTTACTGCCCCTTCTTACAGTCTCTACCTTCTGTCTCTGTATTCGGAAGCTGCTTTTGCAGTGCTAGTATTTGCAGACAACTGTCAATGGATAAACCACGCCGCTGTACTTCAAAAACACTCGCCTTATCATATCCCCAAGCATACCCTGTCACAGCACCCTCATCTTTTATCAACGCGCTTTGACACAAAAACTTGTCTGTCACAGTACTAAAGGTATGTTTACTCTGCATCTCTTTATATAAGCTTGGCGTGACCCCTGCAAAAGATACCATTATAACAACAGCAATCAGAAAAAAGACTAAGAGTCTTTTCTGTCGTTTTGACGCATCAAGAGCCTGTTTATAGTAAGACTCGTAATGCAAAGCCTGCTTGCGCAGTAGCTCTACTTGCTCTTGCTGCGCTTTCGCAATAACTTCCAAAGATTCCATTCAACTCTCTCCCTACTCCGCCGCAGGCAAAAACTTTTGTCCTGTTGTGTTAGCGGTCAGGTGAATATCCTTCTGCCGTAGCTCAACATTGAGCGCGAGGGAGCGCATCTCTTTGACAAGAACGTTGAAGGACTCAGGAATGCCAGACTCAAAGTTATCATCGCCGCGCACAATCGCCTCATAAACTTTTGTACGACCCGACACGTCATCCGACTTCACAGTGAGCATTTCTTGGAGGGTATACGCCGCACCATAAGCCTGCAACGCCCACACTTCCATCTCTCCGAAACGTTGTCCACCGAACTGCGCCTTACCACCGAGTGGCTGTTGCGTCACAAGGCTGTAGGGTCCAATCGAGCGGGCGTGAATCTTATCATCAACCAAGTGGTGAAGTTTTAAGATGTAAATGTAGCCAACGGTGACTTTGCGGTGGAAAGTTTCCCCCGTCCGTCCGTCGATCAACGTCATTTGCCCTGAGGTATCAATGCCTGCTTGCGCCAACATCTCGTTCACATCTGCTTCACGCGCACCATCGAACACAGGGGTTGCCATCGGCACACCATGCTTAAGATTTCCTGCTAATTCAAACACATCTTGCTTATTCATCGGCGCGATGATGTCTTTATAGACCTCCTCACCATAGACAGTTTTGAGTTGCTCTTTGAGTTGCTTGTCATTGTTGCCACGTTGCGCCGCTTCTAGTGCCGCACCGATTTGCTTACCCAGACCAGCAGCAGCCCATCCCAAATGGGTTTCCAAAATCTGCCCCACGTTCATGCGTGATGGCACCCCTAGCGGGTTCAGCACCACATCAACAGGCGTGCCATCTTCTAAGTAAGGCATGTCTTCTTGCGGCATAATACGCGAGACGACCCCTTTGTTGCCATGGCGTCCCGCCATTTTGTCACCTGGTTGTAGCTTACGTTTTACAGCCACGAAAACTTTAACCATTTTCATCACACCAGGGAGCAAGTCATCACCCCGTTGCAGTTTTTCAACCTTGTCTTCAAAACGCGCTTCCACACGCTTAATGCTGGCTTCGAACTGCAAACGCGTTGCGGCAATGCTGTCCATCAACACCGCATCTTCGACAACGATTTGATCCCATTGACGCGCAGACATCTCTTTCAAGAACTTTGCATCAATGGCTGTTCCCGCCTTACCTTTAGGCGCTTTAACGACCACTTGACCTGTCAGTTTTTCTTCTAGGCGTTCAAAGTAGCTGCGCTCCAGAATCACGCGCTCGGCATCCCGCTCACGAGCAAGGTTGGTAATTTCAGCCTGCTCAATCGCCAAGGCACGCTCGTCTTTATCAACACCACTACGCGAGAACACCCGCACTTCCACGATTGTGCCAGACACGCCGGGTGGCAAACGCAAGGAGGTATCGCGCACATCAGAGGCTTTCTCGCCGAAAATTGCCCGCAAAAGCTTTTCTTCTGGTGTCATCGGCGATTCGCCTTTTGGCGTTACCTTCCCCACCAAAATATCGCCTGCTTTGACTTCCGCCCCCACATAGACAATTCCTGCCTCGTCAAGGTTTTTCAGGGCTTCTTCGCCAACATTGGGAATATCGCGCGAAATCTCCTCATGACCCAATTTTGTGTCACGCGCCATCACTTCAAATTCTTCGATGTGAATAGAGGTAAACACATCGTCTTTTACAATGCGCTCAGAAATCAGGATCGAATCCTCAAAGTTATAGCCATTCCACGGCATGAACGCGACAAGCATGTTGCGTCCCAATGCCAAATCACCCAACTCGGTCGACGGACCATCGGCAATAATATCGCCTTTTTCAATCACATCACCCACTTTAACGAGTGGCTTTTGATTAATGCAGGTGCTTTGGTTTGAACGCTGGAATTTACGCAGATTGTAAATATCAACCCCCGGCCCTGTAATATCGCCCTCTTCTTCTGTTACCTTGATAACGATACGCTTTGCATCCACCTGATCAACAATACCAGAACGACGCGCCGCGATAGCCGCACCAGAATCCCGTGCGACGGTTGACTCCATGCCTGTGCCCACAAACGGTGCTTCTGAACACAACAATGGCACCGCTTGGCGTTGCATGTTCGATCCCATGAGCGCACGGTTCGCATCATCGTTTTCTAAGAACGGAATGAGCGACGCCGCCACCGAAACCAACTGTTTCGGGGACACATCCACAAACTGAATGTCTTCAGGACGTGCCATCACGAAATCGCCTGCTTTACGGCAGCTAATCAAGTCATCTGTCAACTTACCCGTTTTATCTACTGACGCGTTCGCCTGCGCAATCGTATAACGTCCCTCTTCCATGGCAGACAAATACACCACCTCAGACGTCATCTTGCCATTTTCTACCTTGCGGTATGGGCTTTCAATAAAGCCATAACGGTTCACACGGGCAAACGTCGCCAACGAGTTAATAAGACCAATATTCGGCCCTTCTGGTGTTTCAATAGGACAAATACGGCCATAATGCGTGGGGTGTACGTCACGCACTTCAAAGCCCGCACGTTCCCGCGTCAATCCCCCCGGCCCTAATGCTGACAAACGCCGCTTGTGCGTAATCTCTGATAATGGATTGGTTTGATCCATAAACTGAGATAACTGCGAAGAGCCAAAAAACTCCTTCACGGCTGCAGCCGCAGGTTTCGCATTGATCAGATCATGGGGCATCACCGTGTCCACATCGACAGAACTCATGCGTTCCTTAATAGCACGCTCCATGCGCAGCAATCCAAGGCGATATTGATTTTCCATCAACTCACCCACGGAACGCACACGGCGGTTTCCAAGGTGATCAATATCGTCAATCTCGCCGCGACCGTCTTTTAACGACACCAACACTTTTAAAATATTCAGAATATCGTCTTTACGCAATACGCGCTCTTCATCAGAGCACTCAATCCCAAGACGACTGTTCATTTTTACGCGACCAACAGACGACAAATCATACCGTTCAATATCGAAGAACAGGCTGTTGAACAATGCTTCTGCCGTCTCCAAGGTTGGCGGCTCACCAGGGCGCATTACACGATAAATGTCGATAAGCGCTTCTTCCCGACTGAAGTTTTTATCCATCGCCACCGTGTTGCGCACGTGCGCCGTCGTGTTCAAATGGTCAATATCAAGGAGCGGCAAGGCATGCAGCCCTGTTTCTTGCAACAATGATAACAATTTTGCATCCAGCTCATCGCCCGCCTCAGCAATCACTTCACCCGTTTGCTCATTAATAACATCAATAGCAAGATAACGCCCCAGCACATCCTCTTCCGCGATCAAATAGCTTTTCAGACCTTCTTTTGCTAGCTTTGACGCAAGACGAGGGGTCACTTTCGTGCCCGCCTCTGCAACAACCGCCCCTGTGTCGGCATCAACTAATGCGCTCACTAGCTTTATACCACGAACTTTATCTGCATTAAAGGCTGTTTTCCACTGCCCTTCTCCCACCTTTTCAAAAAGAGCTGTAGCATAGAAAAAACTTAAAATCTCTTGCTTGCTCATCCCTTGCGCTTCATAAGGCGCGAGCACACGACCTTCTTTAGCAGCGGCGGCACGCAACTCTCCTGTTGCTGCGCCATCTAAACACATCAAGAACGTGGATGCTGGCAATTTTCGACGTCTGTCAATACGCACATACAACAGATCTTTAGCATCAAACTCAAAATCCAGCCAAGATCCACGATAGGGGATAACCCGTGCATTAAAAAGAAACTTCCCTGAAGAATGGCTTTTGCCATGGTCATGATCAAAAAACACCCCTGGAGATCGGTGCATTTGACTCACAATAACCCGCTCCGTACCATTAACAACAAATGTTCCATTAGCGGTCATAAGCGGAATATCGCCCATGTAGACATCTTGCTCTTTGATATCGCGCACCGATTTTGTGCCTGTGTCCTCATCAATATCCCACACCACCAGACGCAAGGTCACACGCAAGGGAGCCGCAAACGTAATGCCGCGCTGCTGACATTCTTCTACATCATATTTAGGCGCATCGAATTCATACGATACGAACTCAAGACGCGCTTTCCCTGTGTAATCTTCCATGGGGAATACTGAATGAAAAACCTCCTGCAATCCAATGCGCTGCCGCTTTGCCGCAGGCGTATGCATCTGGAGAAATAATTCATATGAATTACGCTGCACCTCAATGAGATTTGGCATCGCAATCACTTCAGGAATACGACCAAAACTCTTACGAAGACGTTTACGGGTGGTAAAGGAAGCCGTCATTATTCTAAATCCTTTTAACATTTGCGCAGCAAAAAAACTGGATTCTCACAGCGAAAAACCAGTTGGACATTTTCTAAAAAAAACAGTGCGTTGCCACAACTTTGGCAAGCCCCAAAAAACCTCATCACGCACGAACCACAGTCAGCAATACAAACACTTGAGGCGGTGACAATACGCCGATACAAACACTTGTCAACCACAAATAAAACAAAAGAAACTAGTAGCACCCCGCCCATAAAAACACCACGTTAATTCATGGGCGGAGACAAACCCAGAAAACCTAGTGTTGCGTCCATAGAGCAACATTAGATTGCGGAATGGACGCGATACTAGTAGTTTCCAGTCTTACAATAACGATGTTACTTCAATTCCACTTTAGCACCAGCAGCTTCAAGTTTTTTCTTGATATCTTCTGCATCCGCCTTAGAAGCTGCCTCTTTCACGGTTTTAGGTGCACCATCAACGAGGTCTTTTGCTTCTTTCAAGCCCAAGCCTGTAATTGCACGCACTTCTTTGATCACGTTGATTTTGTTTTCGCCAGAATTAACAAGAACAACGTCAAATTCCGTCTTTTCTTCAACAACAGGAGCCGCAGCACCACCTCCAGCCGCAGCGACAGCAACAGGAGCAGCCGCAGAAACGCCCCACTTTTCTTCCAATAACTTTGCAAGCTCTGCTGCCTCAAGAACAGTTAGAACCGAAAGATCATCAACGATTTGTTGTAAATTAGCCATAATAAATACTCCTCTATGTTAAAACTAACTTTTGTTGGCATATGCCCCGACAACTCGCGCCAATTGCGCCGCAGGAGCCTGAACAATACCCGCAATCTTTGTGGCAGGCGCAAGGACGATGCCAATAATTGTACCACGTAACTGGTCAAGCGATGGCAAGGTTGCAAGAACCTGCACCTCTGCGGCAGACAATAACTTGCCGTCCATCACGCCCGCCACAATTGTAAATTTATCGCTTGTCTTTGCAAATTCTGCGGCCACTTTCGCAACAGCAACAGGGTCATTAGCTGCCGCTATCGTGGTTGGCCCCTTCAATACGTCATGAAGAACCTCGCAAGGAGTCCCCTTCACCGCTAGCCGTGCCAATGTATTTTTTGCAACCCTAAATGTCGCATTCGCGCCACGCATTTTCACGCGCAAATCACCAGACTGCTGCACCGTCAAGCCAGTCTGATGGGCAATCACAACGAAAGAGTTATCATTAAAAAGGGAATTGAGTTCCGCCACAACTTCGGGCTTACGCGCTTTTAGCATTCTATCATCCTACTTTACTGTTTTTTACAAAAATAGTCAAGAGACGCAGTGCGTTCTACAGTAAAGAGAATCGTTTGCTATCTGTACAGGCATTACGAAAGCTAAAAACTTTCTCCCTGTAGTCTCCGACGGCTTTTGTAAAAGAAAGTGAGTTATAACGATATTTTTTAAGGATGCAAGTGTTTTTAGCAACATAGCAAAAAAATGAATGGGGGCCTTGAGATACTCCAAACGAAAGGTATACGCGTCAAGCACTTGGATAACCTTAGACACTTAGAGCTTGTCCCGAAACTATACCTATCGCAACTGAAGAAGTTGCGATGAAACGCTCAAGCGCCGCGCGGGCTTTACCGCTCGCAAGATTTATTTGCAGATCTTCAGGTGCGAGCGGTATAATACCAAGCTCATTAAATTTCTAAAGAACTTCTGGATACCAGCTTTCGCTGGTAATTCGCACCACAGGCAGTCGTTTCGGGAGTAGCGAATCACCAGCGAAAGCTGGTGTCCAGTTACTTGATT